>CANCCE010000221.1 GCA_947374505.1 Comamonadaceae bacterium
ATCCGAACTTTGCTGATAACCATCTCACGAATCGAATCAATCGACAGTGAGATCGTGCCACCAGGCTTCACCACATAATCGACGGCACCTAGGTTCAAGGCCTCAAAAGTGGCCAAAGCGCCCTTCTCCGTCAATGAAGAAATCATCACTACCGGCACCGGTCGGTCGGCCATGATCAAAGACAGCGCGGTCAAACCGTCCATCTCCGGCATGTTGATATCGAGGGTGATGACATCGGGCATGAAGCTGCTGTTTTCCAGCACCGCTTCACGGCCATTGCGAGCCAGTCGAATTTCAAAGTCGTGTTCTGCGTCAAACAAGGCAGACAGCTGCCTTCGCATCAACGCGGAGTCATCAACAATAAGCAGTTTGATCATCTTTCCGGCTCGCTCAGGACTTAGGCTGTGGTCATTTTTGTGACCGCATCGAGGTCAGCACGGTCCTGACCCTCTATCAAATGGTCAGGATCGATCAACTGCACCATGCGCTTTTGCTTCTCAAGATTAGCCATGCGGGCCAACAACTTGGACTGCTCACCGGCGAGGCGAGGCGCCGGCTCAATCGTCGACTTTTGGACTTTCAGCACCTCGACCACCGAGTCAACGATGAAGCCCGTGCGCACACCGTCAATCAAGAAAACCATGATGCGTTGCTGGTCGCTGCGCGTCACTTCGGCCAAACCCAGTCGGCGGCGTAAATCCATTACCGGCAATACGGCACCGCGCAGGTTGATGACCCCTTCAACCGCTGCGGGCGCTTTGGGCACATGGGTCAGCTGCTCGGCCACGCGGACAATTTCTTGCACACTGTCGATAGGCACACCAAACTCTTCTTTGCCCAACAAGAAGACGACCACCTGCTCTTCGTCATCACGGGCACCGTCGTCGAACTGCGCATCGACCTGCACTTGTTGGTTGTTCATGGTGTCCACAGCATTCAATGCCTCCTTGACAGCCGAATGGCGAAACATATTGGCCACCGACAAAATTGACACCAAGCGTTTACCGCTGTCAAGGCGGCAAATTTGCGCAATGTCAGACATGTTGCCGTCTTTGGCCAACAGGCTTGGCATGGCGTCAACATCCGAGCGCGCAACACGCAAGACTTCGTTGACGCTGTCCATCACCACACCTACAGACACCGCGCCCAGCGAGACCACCACAATGCGGCTGTTCTCATCGGCATCGCGGTTGGACAAGCCAAACATGCGACGCAATGAGACCAGCGGCAAGAGTCGGTTACGCAAGGTCATGACACCCAGCACATGCGCTTCAGAGTGCGGCACATGCACAATCAGTTCAGGCACCTGGACGATCTCCTGCACGTCATCAATGACGATGGCGTACTCTTGCTGCGCCACCTCGAAGCTCACCAAATGCAACTCGTCACTGACTTTCAGCTCGTCGGTTTTGACCAAGGTCTCGGCCTCCAGACTGGTGTCGCGCTGGCGTTGAACCGTGCCAATCGCACCGGCATATTCACGCGCAATCAGCTTGGCAAAATCCAGCACCATGATCATCGGGTAGCCGCCGACGTCTTTCAGCAGACCCGAGACCAGCTCGGTGTTGACAGTGGCACTGATGGCGCCAGCGCCTTCAATCTGCTTAGGGTCCACCGCCACCACGCTGACCACTCGATCGACCACAAAGCCCAAGGGTTGCCCTTGGTCAATCACCACCGCCCGCGTGGCGTCGTCATAAGCGCGCTCTTCAAAGTCAAAGATACGGCGCAAACTCACAATCGGCAGCACCTTGCCGCGCAGGTTGGCCAAGCCGTCCAGTGTGCGCGGTGCCAAGGGCACCTTGACGACGTCAGGCACACGGATAATTTCCTGCACCGGCGACATGTCCACCGCGAACACTTCCGTGCCCACAATGAAGGTCACAAACTGGCGAATGTCAGAAACTGCTTCTTCCCCAAGTGCCAACATATCGACCGACGTCTCCTGCGGTTTTTCCATCATTTCAATAGTCATGAAAGCCTCCTAACAACGTCAACGTGAGAATCAAGCACTTTGCAGTTCATCGGCGAGCGAGGCAATTTCCTCGACCGCTGCAGATAGCTGCTCAGACGCCTGCGACTGTTGCTTGGCGACATTCGCCGCTTCGGTGGCAGCTTTGTCAGCCTGCTGTGCAGCGGCAGAAATTTGATCTACACCGGCCTTAACCTGGGTGATGGCACCGGCGATTTCATTCGCGGCCACCAAAATTTCTTTGGTACCGACATCGACAGCACTCATGTCGGTCTCGATCGAGACCAAGCTGGAAGTGATGGTTTTGGCTTTGTCAGCGGCACCCGAGGCGGTTGCCATGATCTCGTTCAGATCGCGGCCAACAATGCCGATCTGGTCTTGCACCGAACGCACCAAGTCTTTGATGCGATCGGCGTTTTCAGCTGAGTCGTGCGCTAGGTTGCGAATGTCGGTGGCGACCACCACAAAACCCTTGCCGAATTCGCCGGCACGGGCGGCTTCAATCGAGCCGTTAACGGCCAACATATTGGTTTGAATCGAGACCGTGGTGATGGCGTCGACAATTTTGTCGATGCGGCGTGACACCAACTCCAGCTCTTTGATCTGCTTCAAGCTATCGCGGGAGGCGTCGACCGACAAAGAAATGCCGGTGATCAAGCTGTCAATGCTGGTCTTGTTGATGTCCAGCAGGGTTTGAATCGCGGTGACTTTATCGCCACTGATCTTGCCAAGTTTTTGCGCAACTTCAGTGCCTTTTTCGATTTGCGAAATAGCGGCAGCGACTTCTTCGGTGCCGGCTGACTGGACTTGTGCGCCCTTCAGAATTTGGTCCAAAGCGGCCATGATCTGCGCACCAGAGCGGGTGATTTCTTGTACCGCAGACGAGAGTTGTTCAGCCGCCGAGGCGACTTCTTCGGCGCTCTTGGCGACATCGGTGGAGTTCTTCAAGTCTTCAGACAGCTCGGCCAAGCTTTGTGAGCCCTGCATGCTTTGCTGCAATGCCTGACTTTGCTGGTCGACTGTTTTGGCTGACTCTTCAGCGGCGGCAGATTGTTCTTCAGCGGCGGCGGCGATGTCTTCAGAGCCGCGCAAGGCTTGCTTGGCGGCATTGGTGGATTGCTGGGCGCCAACGGCGATTTCACTCACACCACGGACAATTTCAATCGCATCAATCCGGATTTGCTCCAATTGCAGCGTGATTTTCTTGCCGTTTTCAACTTCACTCAACACGCGTTCAACCGAAGTGCCCATGCCTTCGGCAATGACTTTGACCTCTTGCTGAATCTGACCCACGAGGTCTTGAATTTGCTTGGCACTTTTCTCAGAGGTCTCAGCCAAGGTGCGCACTTCGTCAGCCACCACAGCAAAGCCTTTGCCATGCTGACCGGCACGGGCCGCTTCAATGGCGGCGTTCAGCGCCAGCAAGTTGGTTTGATCAGCGATGCGGGCCACGGCCTTGACGATGTCGCCAATGTTGGCTGCCTGCTTTTCCAGCTCGACCACCATCGTCACAGAAGCGCTCTGGCGGTCAGCCGCGGTGCCGACGTTGAGCACCAGTGTGGCGACTTCACCATTGATTTGGGCCACCAAGGTCTGAATGGCTACAGCTTTGGTTTGACTGATGTCGGCATTTTGCAGTTGACGTGCAATCGCACCCTCGACTTGCTTGAGCGCAGCGAGTGATTCTTGCGCAGCGCCGGAAGCTTCTTCAGCGCCGGTGGCGATTTGATCGGACGCGCGCTTCATCTGTTCGGCAGCAGCCGACGCACTGTCGATACCCGATGACAGTTGCGCGGTTGCGGCGGCAATGCGTTCTGCCGCTTGCTGCTGTTTGGCTAAAGTACGGGCCCGCTTGCGCTGGGCTTCGGCGTCACGCGTAGACGCCGTTGAGGACTTACCCACCTCGGCAACCGAGCTTGCAGTGGTGGAGGAAAATTTCTTCACTAGCGCCATGGTGCGCTCCTTTTAAGGCTATCTAACATCGACTTCAAATCGATGTAGCTCACAGCTGAACGGCGCTGACCCGGTGTTGTCTTCACTTGATTGAATACACCATGAATATAGGTTTTCGCACGCTGGCTAGCCATTGGCTTCTCGCTGTAAATCAGGCTGTGAAAAGATGTTTCTAGCTACCGAGTTTGGATGACAAGCCGGCTTCGAGAGTCTCAGTGGAGTTGCCTAATTATTTCGCTTGGGATGGCCGTCAAAGGCACGGTTTTTATGACGCCACCGCGTTTGATGGCCTCTTTCGGCATGCCGAAGACGACACAGCTTTCTTCGTCTTGCGCGAGCGTCTGCGCTCCGGCCTTGCGCATCTCCAACAGACCTGCAGCGCCATCGTCTCCCATGCCGGTCATGATGACGCCGAGCGCGTTGGAGCCGGCGATTTTCGCCACCGAACGAAACAAGACATCGACGGACGGACGGTGCCGGCTCACCAGGGGGCCGTCCATAATCTCGACAAAGTACTGCGCGCCGTTGCGGCGCAACAGCATGTGCTTGCCGCCCGGCGCAATCAAGGCTTTGCCAGGCAGCACCCGGTCATTGTTTTGCGCTTCTTTGACCTCGATGTGGCACAGCGAATTCAGCCGCTGGGCGAAAGCGGCGGTGAATTTTTCAGGCATGTGCTGGACGATAACGATACCCGGGCAAACCTGCGGCAAGCACCG
>CANCCE010000222.1 GCA_947374505.1 Comamonadaceae bacterium
GCGAAGGTCGGGTCATAGCTGATGCAGTTGGGAATGGTGTTGGCCAAAATATGGCTGTGACCGTCTTCGTGCTGCAGGCCTTCGCCGTTCAGCGTGGTGCGACCCGAGGTGCCGCCCAACAAGAAACCACGTGCCTGCATGTCGCCGGCAGCCCAGGCAAGATCGCCAATGCGCTGGAAGCCGAACATTGAGTAATACACGTAGAACGGGATCATGATCCGGTTGTTGGTGCTGTACGAGGTGGCCGCCGCGATCCAGCTGCTCATGCCGCCGGCTTCATTGATGCCTTCCTGCAGGATCTGACCCTTGACGTCTTCCTTGTAGTACATCACCTGGTCTTTGTCGACCGGTGTGTATTTCTGGCCTTCCGGGTTGTAAATACCGATCTGACGGAACAAGCCTTCCATACCAAAGGTTCGGGCTTCGTCCACCAAAATCGGCACCACGCGCGGGCCGATGGCTTGGTCGCGCAGCAACTGCGTGAGAAAACGCACATAGGCTTGCGTGGTCGAAATTTCCCGGCCTTCAGCGGTCGGGTCAATCACCGACTTGAAGGTGTCGAGCGACGGCACGGTGAACTGCTCATCGGCCTTGACACGACGATGCGGCAAGTAACCGCCGAGAGCCTTGCGGCGCTCGTGCAGGTAGCGCATTTCCGGCGTGTCTTCGGCTGGCTTGTAAAACGGAATGTCGGCCAGTTGGCTATCCGGAATAGGAATATTGAAGCGGTCACGGAAGGCTTTGATGTCTTCGTCGGCCAACTTTTTGGTTTGGTGCACGTTGTTCTTGCCCTCGCCAATTTTGCCCATGCCAAAACCCTTGACGGTCTTGATCAAAAGCACGCTGGGCTGGCCGGTGTGGTTCACGGCAGCGTGGAAAGCCGCATAGACTTTTTGGGAGTCATGGCCACCACGGCGAAGGTTCCAGATATCGTCGTCGCTCATCTTGGCGACCATTTCCAGCGTCCTCGGGTCTTTGCCGAAGAAATGCTTGCGCACATAAGCGCCGTCGTTGGCTTTCAGGGCTTGGTAGTCACCGTCCAAGGTGTCCATCATGACCTTGCGCAAAGCGCCGTCCTTGTCACGCGCCAACAACGGGTCCCAGTTGCTGCCCCAGATCAATTTAAGTACATTCCAGCCCGCGCCGCGGAATTCGCTTTCGAGTTCCTGGATGATCTTGCCGTTGCCGCGCACCGGGCCGTCAAGCCGCTGCAAGTTGCAGTTGATGACGAAGACCAGGTTGTCGAGCTTTTCGCGTGCGGCCAAACCAATCGCGCCCATCGACTCGACCTCGTCCATTTCACCGTCGCCGCAGAAAACCCAGACTTTGCGGTTCTCGGTGTTGGCAATGCCGCGGGCGTGCAAATACTTGAGGAAACGCGCCTGGTAAATCGCCATCAGCGGGCCCAAACCCATCGACACCGTCGGGAATTGCCAGAAATTCGGCATGAGCTTGGGATGTGGGTAGCTGGACAAACCCTTGCCATCCACTTCCTGACGGAAGTTCAGCAATTGCTCTTCGGTCAGCCGGCCTTCAAGGTAAGCCCGCGCATACACGCCGGGCGACACATGACCCTGAATGTAGAGGCAATCGCCGCCATGGTTCTCACTTTCGGCGTGCCAAAAATGGTTGAAGCCTGCGCCAAACATACTGGCCAGCGAAGCAAAGGAACCGATGTGACCGCCCAAGTCACCGCCATCAACGGGGTGCAGACGGTTCGCCTTAACGACCATCGCCATGGCGTTCCAGCGCATGTAAGCGCGCAGACGTCCTTCAATTTCCAGATTGCCTGGAGAGCGTTCTTCTTTGTCAGCCTCAATGCTGTTGACATAGCCGGTGTTGGCTGAGAACGGCATGTCGATGCTTTGCTGACGCGCATGCTCCAGCAATTGCTCGAGCAAAAAGTGAGCGCGCTCAGGGCCCTCACTCTCGATCACGGCGGACAGTGCGTCCATCCATTCGCGGGTTTCTTGATTGTCCTTGTCGAGGGACGCGCCGTTGTCAGCTTGTTGGGGGTTGGCAGCCATGTTTGTCTCCTGCTTATAAAAGATACTGTTTTTTGGACACGCATATTGCGTCAAACTTATTCACCCATTAGTTTGTAAACGCAATTTGGACCCGTCTTGCGAGTTTCTCATATTTTTTAGAGAATTTCAAATAGCGCATCATCGTTTCACATTAAGAAATTCAAGCAACTGCCATCACGGCTCCAGACGGCATGCCACTCGGCCGCTCCTATAAACTTCGCGCACGCCATGAAAGACAACGACACATCCACCAGAACCACTTCAAGCCATGCAAGCCCTGCGAGCTCGGGATGGCTGTTGTGGATGCGCAGTTGGTGGGGGAAACAATCCCCTTCCCGACAAGACCGTTACATCACGCTGGGGCCCCTGCTCTCTGTGGGTCTTTTTTTGGCGGCGGTGATCGCGGCCTTTGGCTATTTGAGAATCGAAGAAATCGACCGCGAGCAAGAAGCCGTTCGACGCGACGTCGAATATGCCCAACAGCGGTTACGGCTTCGACTGCTAGAACGCCAGGAGCAGTTGATGCGCTTAGGCCGCGACATCTCCAACAAAGAAGTCAACAGCGCCGAATTCGTGTCACAGGCCGAATCTCTGATCAACCAGTACCCGGAGTTGCTGGCGGTGACCTGGGTTGATTCGCGACGCCGCGTGCGAGTGGCTTATGTATCGTCAAGTGCCAACGCAGCGCAATTACGCAACATCGGCGACTATCTCAAAAGCGGCGAGACAGAGAGTACCTTCGGACTTGCGCGTGATCTACGGCAACCGGTTTATTCCAGGCCGCTGACCTTGCGCAACGACAGTGGCACCATTGCCCCCACGCTACAACTGCAGTTACCGCTGGACGAACAAGGAAAGTTTGACGGCGTCGTCATGGGCGAATTCTCCATCGATGGGCTGCTTCGATTCGGCATTCCAACTGAAGTCAGTGCCAAATACGCTGTTGCCCTGCTGAATGACCAAGGTGTTGTTTTAGCCGGCGGATTGCCACCGTCGCGAACCTCAGCGGTGCGTCTTTTGCCCTGGACTGACGAGGCCCCTGTGTATGAGGTCCCTGTCTCGCCAGTAGGCAACGGACTGTTGATCAGAGCCCAGGGATACCGTGCCTCTCTGGGTGTAGTGGGCAGTGGTTTTTTCTGGCTGGTCTCTGCGCTAAGCGCCTTGACAGTGTGGATGCTGCTCGGTAATTGGCGTCACACGCGGCGACGGGTGCAGGCGCAAGAGGCCTTGATCACTGAAACCAACTTTCGCCGGGCCATGGAAAACTCCATGTTGACCGGCATGCGCGCACTCGATCTGCAAGGCCGAATCACCTACGTCAATCCTGCGTTTTGCCAAATGACAGGCTGGAATGAGGATGAATTGATGGGACGCGTCGCGCCCTTCCCCTACTGGCCCGAGCAAGACCGCGAATGGTTGGCCGCAAGGCTGGAGGACGAATTGAAAGGTCGCTCCACCCAGGGCGGTTTTGAAGTTCGCGTCAAGCGCAAAGACGGCCATATTTTTGACGCGCGTATGTATGTGTCGCCTTTGATCGACCCACGTGGTCAACAAGCCGGCTGGATGACCTCCATGACCGACATCACTGTCTCTAAACGCATCAGGGAAGAACTCTCCCATTCCTACGAGCGTTTCACCACCGTGCTGGAAGGGCTGGACGCCGCCGTCTCAGTCGCTCCGCTCGGTTGCGAAGAACTGCTGTTTGCCAACAAGCTTTATCGTGCTTGGTTTGGCAGCGAGGTGTCAGGCCATATCAACCTGATTGCACAGGCCGGCATGCCAGTCGTCACGCCCACAGTGGACGCGTTGGATGTGGACGGTTTGGCCGGTCTCCCAACGGACGAGCTGACCACCGCGCAATCCGAAAATGCGGAGATCTTTGTGCCCGAACTGGGCAAATGGTTGGAGGTCCGATCCCGTTATCTGACCTGGGTGGATGGCAGGCTGGCACAAATGGTGATTGCCACCGACATCACGCCGCGTCGACAGGCGGAAGAGCAGTCTGCGCTGCAAGCCGAACGAGCACAGTCAGCCAGCCGGCTCATCACCATGGGCGAAATGGCCTCCAGTGTGGCGCACGAATTGAACCAGCCGCTCACCGCCATCAACAACTATTGCAATGGCATGGTGTCGCGTATCAAGGACAACAACATCAACACTGACGACCTGCTGGGTGCTCTTGAAAAAACAGCGCACCAAGCACAGCGGGCGGGTCAGATCATTCAGCGGATCCGTTCGTTTGTGAAGCGCAGTGAACCCAACCGCAGCTTGTCAGACGTCGCGACCATGGTCAGCAATGCGCTAGAACTCGCCGAAATCGAACTGCGCCGCCACCATGTTCGGCTGAGCCACTACATCGCGGCCCGACTGCCGCCCATCCTCGTCGATCCGATCTTGATTGAACAGGTGCTGATCAACCTGATGAAAAATGCAGCCGAATCCATTGAGCAGGCCAAGCGTCCGAGTTCGGGTCGCAGCGTCGAACTGCGCGTGGTGCCCAAGCAGATTGATGACCAAGACGTGGTGGAGTTCTCCATCCTAGATTCCGGCAGGGGTCTGTCGCCGGAAGTCACCGTCAGACTCTATGAAGCCTTCTATTCGACCAA
>CANCCE010000223.1 GCA_947374505.1 Comamonadaceae bacterium
ATTTGCGGCCGCTCGATTTACAGCGGCGATCTTGATTTTGCGCTGGCGCAGGCACGTGCTGACGCTCTGAATGGCTAGTTCATCGCTGCATGCTCGCTAAACGAATCATTCCTTGCTTGGACGTCACCGGCGGACGGGTCGTCAAGGGCGTCAATTTTCTGGAACTGCGCGATGCGGGTGACCCGGTGGAAATTGCCGCGCGTTACAACGACCAAGGCGCAGACGAACTGACTTTTCTGGACATCACCGCGACCAGCGATGGCCGTGATTTGATCTTGCACATCATCGAAGCAGTGGCTTCGCAAGTCTTTATTCCCTTGACGGTGGGCGGCGGTGTGCGCACCGTGGACGACGTGCGGCGCCTGCTCAATGCCGGCGCTGACAAGACCAGTTTCAACTCGGCTGCGCTGGCCCATCCGCAGATCATTGATGAAGTCTCAGCGCGCTACGGTGCGCAATGCATCGTCGTCGCCATTGACGCCAAGCGCCGTTCTGATGAAGAAGCCTTGACGCGTGGGCCGGGTTGGGATGTCTACAGCCATGGCGGCCGGAAAAACACCGGCCTTGATGCGGTGGTTTGGGCCACTGAAATGGCGCGTCGTGGTGCGGGCGAGATTTTGCTCACCAGCATGGACCGCGACGGCACCAAGGCCGGCTTTGACTTGGCGCTGACCCGCGCCGTCAGCGATGCGGTGAGCGTGCCGGTCATCGCTTCGGGCGGCGTTGGCAACCTTGACCATCTGGCCGATGGCATCCAGATTGGTGGCGCTGACGCTGTGCTGGCCGCGAGTATTTTCCATTACGGCGAATACACCGTGCAGCAGGCCAAGCAGCGCATGGCTGAGCGCGGCATTCCGGTTCGTCTTTGAGCCTCGGCCAATCACCGACAATACTCGGTATGAACTGGTTAGATGAAGTCCGATGGGACGAGCGGGGCCTGATCCCCGTGATTGCGCAAGAAGCCGCCAGCGGTGACGTGCTGATGTTTGCCTGGATGAACCGCGAGGCGCTGCAGGAAACGGCTGACTCCGGCCGTGCCGTGTACTTCAGCCGCTCACGCGCTCGGCTGTGGCGCAAGGGCGAAGAGTCCGGCCATGTGCAGACCGTGCACGACATCCGGCTGGACTGCGACAACGACGTGATTTTGTTGAAAATCACGCAACTCGGGCAGGAAACAGGTCCTTCGATCGCTTGCCACACCGGCCGCCACAGCTGCTTTTTCCAGCGCTATGAAGGCGGCCAATGGGTCGCGGCAGAGCCTGTGCTCAAAGACCCGAAACATATCTACAAATAAGCCAAGGGCAGCTATTCATGACCACGACCTCGAATGACTCTCTCGCGCGCCTGGCTCAGGTGATTGAAAGCCGCAAAGTGCGCAACGGCGGTGACCCTAGCAAAAGCTATGTCGCCCGCCTGCTGCACCAAGGCCCTGATGCCTTCCTGAAAAAAATTGGTGAAGAAGCCACCGAAACCGTCATGGCGGCCAAAGACTTGGACTACGGCGGTGCCACGCCCGAGCTGCAAGGCAAGTTGATCGGTGAAGTGGCTGATTTGTGGTTTCACAGCTTGATCGCCTTGGCCCATTACGACTTGTCACCGGCCGATGTGATTGTCGAGTTGGAACGCCGCGAAGGCACCAGCGGGATAGAGGAGAAAGCCTTGCGTAAAGCAGTGCTACGTGCAGATGCTGAAAAATGAGCCTTTGTTTGAATCATTAGAAAGCCGCAAGCCGCAAATGAACGCCACTGATATTTCTGATACTGCTGAGAAGACGTCGAGTGACCGGTTGGTCATGCAAATTCTGTACGGATTGCACACCATGGCTTGGTTCAGTGGCGGTGTGTTCGCTGTCGTCGCGCTGATCATCAATTACCTAAGACGGGCAGATGAGGTTCATCCGCTGTATCTCGCGCATCACAATTTCATGATCTCGACGTTTTGGTGGACGATGGTCTGGCTGGTGTTGCTGTCGCCGCTGTGGCTGTTTTTCTTCTTGCCGGGCATGCTGGCTTACGCCCTTGTTTGGCTCTGGTATCTGTACCGCTGTATCAAGGGTTGGTTGCGCTTTAACGCCAATCGTGTGCCCCAGACGGTGGCGGCGGTATGAGCAACGTTGACAAGCACCGCCATGCGTCTGGCGAAGCCTCAGACAACTGCCTCTTTTGTAAAATTGCATCGGGGAAGATTCCGAGCAGAAAAGTCTATGAAGACGAAGCGTTGCTGGCATTTCATGACATCAACCCATGGGCACCAGTGCACTTTCTCATCATTCCCAAAGTCCATATTGCCTCCATGGCTCAGGTCACGCTTGAGCACGAAGCCCTCTTGGGCCGCATGATGGTGCTGGCGCCAAGGTTGGCACTGGAGCAGGGTTGCAGGCCGTATCCGGAGGGTGGCTATCGCATTGTGACCAACACGGGTGCCGAGGGTGGTCAAGAGGTGCACCACTTGCATATTCATGTGATGGGCGGCCCTAGGCCTTGGCTGCGGGGATAAACCGAAGGCTTGCGATAGGAGCGCTGACGGTTTCAAACACAGCTGCTGTGGTCAATCTGACATAAGTTTTTGACGCAGCGAATAAGCACCTTAGAATCACAATTATTCGTACACGCTGGCCTGAGAGGGCGGCATAAAAAGTTAGGACAGAAACATGGGTGGACTTTCCATTTGGCATTGGTTGATCGTCTTGTTGATCGTGGTCATGGTGTTTGGCACCAAGAAGCTGAGGAATATGGGCGGCGACTTGGGCGGTGCTGTCAAAGGTTTCAAAGACGGTATGAAAGAAGGCAGCCAACCGGCTGCAGATGAATCAACGACTACAACGCCTCCCGCGCAGGTCACTGCTGCGACATCGGCCACGGCGGCTCCGGCTGACGACAAAAACACCATTGACGTGCAAGCGCGTCAAAAATCCTGATCAGGTTCTCATTGAATTTTCAAGGCTGCGGGGTGCTTTGCGCCCAAGTGAACTGACGTGATTGATCTCGGTATCTCCAAAATTGCGTTGATCGGTGCGGTCGCGCTCATCGTTATTGGCCCCGAAAAGCTGCCTCGGCTGGCGCGCACCGTCGGCACGTTGCTGGGCAAGGCGCAGCGCTACGTGGCTGACGTCAAAAATGAAGTCAGCCGCTCGATGGAGCTCGACGAACTCAAGAAGATGAAAGACAGCGTCGAGGGCGCAGCACGGGATGTCGAAAGCTCGATGCAAACCAGCGCCAGTGATTTCGAAAAGACGTGGGCCGAAACCACCAACTTGGCTGGTGACAGTAGCTACGCCAATGACCTGCCTGGCATGATCAGCTTCCCTGAATACAAAAATCCGGGCAAGAACTGGCGACTCAAGCAGGGCGCTACGCCGCAGTGGTTCAAGGCGCGTTCGGGTGTTCGCACCAAGGCGCTGTCGGGCGCCGCCCGGGTGGCCCGCTTTCGGCCGAAGCCGCGCGCCATTTCTCACGTTTAGCCGACGCCTCCCCTTTTTTGTGACTGAACCATGAGCGATTCGCAAACCGACAAGCCTGACGAACTCGCAGGCACTGAGCAACCTTTTGTGCAGCATCTGATGGAGCTGCGCGACCGCATGATCAAGGCTGTTGCTGCGATTGCCGTAGCCGCCGCCGTGTTGGCTCTGTTTCCCGGCCCCGGCGCTCTGTATGACCTGATGGCGGCACCCTTGATTGCCAGCCTGCCCAAAGGCGCCACGCTGATTGCCACCAACGTGATCTCGCCCTTCGTCGTACCGATCAAGATCATGTTCATGTCGGCTTTCATGATCGCCTTGCCGGTGGTGCTTTACCAAGTCTGGGCTTTTGTGGCGCCAGGGCTCTACGCTCACGAAAAAAAGTTGGTGATGCCGCTGGTGGTGTCAAGCACTTTGCTGTTTTTTACAGGGGTGGCTTTTTGCTATTTCTTTGTCTTCGGGCAGGTGTTTAAGTTCATCCAGAGCTTTGCGCCTAAGTCGATCACTGCCGCGCCTGACATCGAGGAATACCTCAATTTTGTCATCGGCATGTTCATGGCTTTCGGGCTCGCTTTTGAGGTGCCGATCGCGGTCATTTTGCTGGTCCGCATGGGTATCCTCACGGTCGCCCAGTTGCGCGAATACCGTGGTTATTTTTGGGTTCTAGCAGCAGTCGGCACGGCGCTGGTCACACCGCCTGACGCTGGCTCTATGCTCATGCTGCTGGGCGTTGTTGGCGGCTTGTACGAGGTGGGTATTTTGGCGGCTCAGATGTTTGTCAAGCACACCAAAGCGCCAGACGCCGATGACAGCGCCGACAAGGCTGGCGACTGACCTCGTTAATTCTTTATCGCGGTAAGGTTGGCCGCTGGCGCTTGCTCGGAGTCACTGCAATCTCAAGGCTTGCATCGCGTCGTTGAACCTTCAGCGGTGAGCTCACCCCGGGCTTCAGGGCAGCCACTGCGCTGAGCAATTCAGTGACATTGCTCACCGGCTTGTCGGCCACCGCTGTGATCACATCGCCAGGTCGTATCCCGGCTGCTGCCGCGGGTCCGTTTTGCAGCACTCCCGTGATGATGAC
>CANCCE010000224.1 GCA_947374505.1 Comamonadaceae bacterium
GGGTCTGGTTCGCTTAAAAAATCGCTGCACAATCAACGCATCAAATCTGATTGACTTTTTGCTGGCCGGGCTGGCCTGCGTTTTGCATGGCTACTGGGGTCTCAAGCCATCATTTCATTTTGAAACTCCAATCCAAGTCATGAACTTCAACTTCAATAACCCTTATTCCTCCCAGCGCATTCCATTATTCGCCCGCAACGTGGTGTCGACCTCGCATCCCCTGGCGGCACAGGCCGGTCTGCGCATGATGCTGAAGGGCGGCAATGCGGTTGATGCCGCGATTGCCGCCGCCGCCGCCATGACCATTGTTGAGCCGGTCAGCAATGGTCTGGGCAGCGATTCTTTTTGCATTTTGTGGGACGGCAAGGAGATGCACGGTCTGAACGCTTCCGGTCGTGCGCCTGAGGCTTGGACACCCGACTACTTCAAGCGTAAATACGGTGACAGCAGCCACACACCGCCCAAGCGTGGCATGGATTCGGTGACTGTGCCCGGCGCCGTGGCCAGCTGGGTCAGCCTGAGTGAGCGCTTCGGCAAGCTGCCTTTCGCTGATTTGATGGAACCGGCCATCGAGATCGCCGAGCGGGGATATCTGCTGCCCCCCGTCGTCCAGCAAAAGTGGGCGGCAGCCACCAGCGAGCTGCAAGGTTTGCCAGGTTTTGCGCAGTCGTTTTTGCCTTGGGGCCGTGCGCCGCAGGTCGGCGAGTTGTTCCAGTTCAAGGCGGCGGCCAAGGCCTTGCGGGCCATTGGCGCCAGCAAGGGTCAAGCGTATTACGGCGGGGAAATCGCCCACGCGCTGGAGAAGTTCTCCAAGCAAAACGGCGGTAGCTTGACGGTGAAAGACTTCGCCAACTACCAACCCGAATGGGTCAAGCCGATTGGCAAGGATTACCGCGGCTACACGCTGCATGAAATTCCACCCAACGGCCAAGGCATTGCCGCGCTGATTGCACTCGGTATTCTGGATAAATTTGACGTCGCCAGCCTGCCAGTCGACGGCGCGGATTCACAGCATTTGCAAATCGAAGCCATGAAGCTGGCCTTTGCCGACGTCTACAAATATGTCGCCGAGCCGTCGTCGATGGATGTCACGGTGGAGCAGATGCTGGACGATGCTTATTTGGCCAGCCGCGCCAAGCTGATTGACATGAAAAAGGCACAGGACTTTGGCGCCGGCAACCCGGTCAAGGGCGGCACTATTTACCTGACGGCAGCTGACGAAAACGGCATGATGGTGAGCTTCATCCAGAGCAATTACATGGGCTTTGGTTCGGGCTGCGTTGAGCCTGAGTTTGGCGTTAGTTTGCAAAACCGTGGTCATGGCTTCAGCCTGGATACGGGCATCAACCAGGTCGCGCCCGGCAAACGGCCCTTCCACACCATCATCCCGGCCTTTCTGACCAAAGACGGCCAGCCGGTCATGAGCTATGGGGTGATGGGCGCCAACATGCAGCCGCAGGGCCACATGCAAACGCTGGTGCGGATGCTTGATTACGGACAAAACCCGCAAGCGGCTTGTGATGCGCCGCGCTGGCGCTACAACGAGGGCCTAGAGATCAACGTCGAATCGGCCATGGACGCCGCGACTGTGCAGGCACTGTCGGAGCGCGGACACCGCACTGAAGTGATCAACGATTCTTACCAGGACTTTGGCGCGGGCCAGTTCATTTGGCGTGCGGGCGACCCGAAGGTTGAAGGCTATGTAGCCGCCAGCGATGCCCGGCGGGATGGTCAAGCGGTCGGTTTTTAATTGACTGATAAGCGGGTGACGGTTGGTTTGGCGTTGGCGATGCTCGGCGCGGTGGGCTTCAGTGGTAAGGCGATCATCGTCAAGCTGGCATACCGGCATGGCGTCGATCCAGTCACCCTCATCATGCTGCGGATGCTATTTGCATTGCCGATTTTCGTCATCATGGCGTGTTGGGCAAGCTGGGGAAAAACGCCGCTCACAGGCAAAGACTGGCTCGGCGTTCTGGGCTTGGGCTTCACCGGTTATTACTTGTCTAGCTATCTCGATTTTGCGGGACTGCAGTACATCAGCGCCTCGTTGGAGCGTTTGATTCTGTACCTCAACCCGACGCTTGTGTTGTTGCTCAGTTGGCTTTTTTACCGCAAACGAATCGCCTTGCGTCAGCTGCTCGGGATGGCCATCAGTTATGCGGGCGTGGTGCTGGTGTTTGGCAGCGAGATGTCAAACCAGGGTAGCCATGCCGCCTGGGGTGCCTTGTTGGTCTTCTTGAGTGCCGTCACCTACGCGATGTATCTCGTTTACAGCGGCGAAATTGTGCGGCGCTTAGGCTCCCTCCGCTTGGTCGGCCTGGCGAGCTCGGTGGCCTGTCTGTGTTGCATCCTGCAGTTTGTTGTGCTGCGGCCCTTGACCTTGGAAAATGTCGCATCCGAAGTCATGTGGTTGTCGCTGATCAATGCGACGGCTTGTACGGTGGCGCCGGTGTTGATGGTCATGATGGCGGTCGAACGCATAGGCGCTGGCATGACGGCGCAGACCGGCATGGTCGGCCCGATTTCCACTATCCTGATGGGTGTGCTGATTTTGGGCGAACCCTTCACTGCCTGGGTGGCTGCCGGGACGGTGCTGGTGCTGGCCGGTATTTATGTTTTCACGCGCAGTCGGCGGCCCGGCACTTGAATGGCCGGGTTGAGGGACATTCCCTTCAGTAGCAATTTAAACAACGAAAAAGGAAACAACATGGACTTAGGTATCAACGGTAAATGGGCACTGGTTTGCGGTGCCAGCAAGGGCTTGGGTTTCGGTTGTGCAGAGGCGCTGTTGCGCGAAGGCGTGCATGTGTTGATCGTCGCCCGCGGTACCGAGGCGCTGCAAGCTGCATCAGCCACTTTGTTGGCTGACAAAGCTCGTCCAGCGGGAACCGAAGTGCTGCATGTGGCGGCTGACATCACCACGCCCGAAGGCCGGGCGGCTGTGTTTGCGGTTCGCAAGGACTTTGACATCGTGATCACCAATGCGGGCGGTCCGCCACCGGGCGATTTCCGCGACTGGGAACGCGACACTTGGATCAAGGCACTCGACGCCAACATGTTGACGCCGATCGAGCTGATCAAAGCCACGGTAGACGGAATGGCCGAGCGTGGCTTTGGCCGCATCATCAACATCACCTCCGGCGCAGTCAAGGCACCGATTGATATTCTGGGTTTGAGCAATGGTGCGCGCAGTGGCTTGACCGGTTTTGTGGCGGGCGTGGCGCGCAGCAAAATTGCCGGTCAGGGCGTTACCATCAACTCTTTGCTGCCGGGCGCTTTTGACACCGATCGCCTGAAAGTGACGATGGCCGGTGCCGCTAAAAAAACCGGCCTGACGGTTGAGGCCTTGGCCGACACACGGCGTAAAACCATTCCAGCCAAACGCTTTGGCACGCCGCAAGAGTTCGGTGCCATCTGCGCATTTTTGTGCAGCCAGCACGCGGCTTACATCACCGGCCAAAACGTGCTGGCCGATGGCGGCGCTTACCCCGGCACCTTTTAAAATCAACTGACAAATCAACAAAGGAAGAGACATGAACGCAACCACCTCCAAAGCCGTCCGCATTGACGCCCACGGCGGCCCCGAACAGCTCAAGCTGGTCGACGTCAACGTGGGTGAGCCCGGTCCGGGTGACATCCGCATTCGCCACAAAGCCATCGGTCTGAACTACATCGACGTCTACCAGCGTGCTGGCTTGTATTCCCTGCCCATGCCGCTGCAGCTTGGCATGGAAGCCTCGGGCGTGATCGAAGCCGTTGGCGCGGACGTGACGCATTTGAAAGTGGGAGACCGCGCCGCCTATGCCAGCCAGCCACCGGGCAGCTACTGCGAACTGCGTGTGATGCCGGCCAAGTGCGTTTGCAAATTACCTGATGCGATTTCCTTTGAAACCGGTGCCGCCATGATGCTGAAGGGGATGACTGCTCAGTACCTGCTGAGCAAGACCCAGCCGCAAGGGGGTCTCAAGGCGGGTGATTTTGTGCTCTTCCATGCTGCCGCTGGGGGTGTTGGTTTGATCGCTTGTCAGTGGGCGCGTGCGATGGGCCTGCAGCTGATTGGCACCGCCGGGTCCGATGCGAAATGTGCGCTGGCCAAAGAAAACGGCGCGGCCTTCACCATCAATTACGCCAAGGAAGACTTTGTCGCCCGCGTCAAAGAAATCACCGGTGGAGCCGGCGTCAAAGTGGTCTATGACTCGGTCGGTAAAGATACTTTTTTGAAGTCACTCGATTGCCTGCGTCCTTTTGGTTTGATCGCCAATTTCGGCAATGCTTCCGGCAAGGTCGAGCCGCTGGACCTCGGGGTGTTGGCTGGCAAGGGTTCCTTGTATGCCACGCGGCCGACGATCTTCACGCACCTGGCGACCCGGGAAAGCACGCAAGCCATGGCCGATGAGTTGTTCGAGATGGTCATCAGTGGCAAGGTCAAAATTGCCATTGACCAGCGCTTTGCTTTGGCCGACGTGGCCGAAGCGCATCGTTCGCTGGAAGCCCGCAAAACCACGGGCTGCACGATCTTGACGCTGTAGG
>CANCCE010000225.1 GCA_947374505.1 Comamonadaceae bacterium
GGCGGCTAATGACAGTGCCCTACACCACATACGGCATGCTGCATTGCACAAATGTCAGCATATAAGTACGGATCGAAAAGGACTTGTCTGTACCCGCACGACTGCTTGTAGCCACGCGCACAAAGGCAAAATTTCTGATGCTCAACGCATAGATACCATTTAAAACGTTTTTTAGGGCATCTACTGACCGACATATGCGGTGCCCGTTCGTGGCGGGTCAGACAGGGCAAAATGGCTGTGCGGTTCACAGAATGACCGAAGCAGTTTGCATGGACTGCCGCGCTACGCTCGCAGTGACGGGAAAGTCGGGCGTGACGGGAAAGACCGCTATCGATAAACCGCTAGCTTCGAAGACAACCACAAGGAAACCAAAACCATGCCCGTGATCACCAACATTGAAGACTTGCGCGTGCTGGCTGAAAAGCGCGTTCCCCGCATGTTTTACGACTACGCCGACTCTGGCTCGTGGACGGAGGGCACTTACCGCGCCAACGAAACCGATTTCCAAAAAATTAAGCTACGCCAACGCGTTGCCGTCAACATGGAAAACCGCAGCACCGCCACCCAAATGGTCGGCGTCAACGTGAAGATGCCAGTGGCGATTGCGCCGGTCGGGCTGACCGGCATGCAGCATGCCGATGGTGAAATCAAAGCCGCCAAGGCGGCTGAAAAATTTGGCATTCCGTTCATCTTGTCGACCATGAGCATTTGCTCGATCGAAGATATTGCAGCCAACACGCAAGCGCCCTTTTGGTACCAGCTGTACATGATGCGTGACCGTGAAGCCATGGCCGCCATGATTGAGCGCACGCGCAAAGCCGGTTGCACGGCCTTGGTCTTGACGCTTGACTTGCAAGTCATTGGGCAGCGCCACAAAGACTTGAAAAACGGCCTGACTGCGCCACCCAAACCGACCCTCGCCAACATCATCAACCTGATGACCAAACCGCGTTGGTGCCTCGGCATGGCCGGCACGCGCCGCCATACCTTTGGCAACTTGGTGGGCCATGTCAAAGGCGTGAGTGACATGAACTCGCTGTCGGCTTGGACCAACGAACAGTTTGACCCGACTTTGTCTTGGGCCGACGTGGCCTGGGTCAAAGAACGCTGGGGCGGCAAGTTGATTCTCAAAGGCATCCAGGACGTTGAAGACGCCAAACTTGCGGTGCAAAGCGGTGCCGACGCCATCGTCGTCAGCAACCATGGTGGCCGGCAACTGGACGGCGCGCAGTCCAGCATCGAGGCGTTGCCAGCCATCGTGGCGGCCGTCGGCTCAGACATCGAAGTCTGGATGGACGGCGGTATCCGCTCCGGCCAAGACGTTCTCAAGGCCTGGGCTTTGGGCGCGCGTGGCACTTTGATCGGCCGCGCCATGGTCTACGGCTTGGGCGCGATGGGCGAAGCCGGCGTGACCAAAGCACTGCAAATCATCCACAAAGAACTCGACATCACGATGGCATTTTGCGGTCGTACCGACATTCAAACCGTCGACAAAAGTATTTTGTTACCGGGGACATTTCCGACAGCGTAAAGTCTGAGCTTCTTCTGTAATAACGCCCTACCGCCCTACCCGCCCATGTTGTTTCTTCTTTCCCCGGCCAAAGCCCTTGACTACGACACGCCTGCGCATGTGGCCAGCCACACGCAGCCGCTTTTCACGCGGCAGTCGGCCGAGTTGATCGAGGTCTTGAAGACGCAGTCACCGCAGCAAATCAGCAACTTGATGAAGCTCTCTGACAAGTTGTCTGGCCTCAACGTGGCCCGCTACGAGGCATGGTCGCCTAAGTTCACAGCCAAAAATTCGAAACAGGCTGCGCTGGCCTTTAACGGCGATGTCTACGAAGGGCTGAATGCCAAGACCTTGAACGAGCCCGACTTGCAGTGGGCGCAAGCGCATGTCTGCATCTTGAGCGGACTGTATGGCGTGCTGCGGCCGCTGGACTGGATGCAGCCTTACCGGCTTGAAATGGGCACCGCGCTGGCCACTGCACGTGGCAAAAATCTGTACCAGTTTTGGGGCAGCGAGATTTCCAATTACCTGAATCAACGTGCGGCTGCCGATGCCTCGCCAGTGGTCGTCAATCTCGCCAGCGAAGAGTACTTCAAGGTAGTGGACCGCAAGGCCTTGAAACCCCGCGTCGTGACTTGTGTGTTTCAAGAACTCAAAGCCGGCCACTACAAGATCATCAGCTTCATGGCCAAGCGCGCGCGCGGTTTGATGGTGCGCTACGCGATTGAAAAGAAGCTGGACAGTGTGAAAAAGCTGGAATCCTTTAACCTTGAGGGCTATGACTATTCACCCGACGAGTCCGAGCCCGACCGTCTGGTGTTTCGTCGCCAGTCGAGCTGATCTTCAAGGATCTCAAGGAGGTTTCCCGTGAGCAACAACGCCTTTGCAAACAAAGCCTTTGACCAAGACATCACCCCCGCCGTGCGTGCCTGGTTGGCCGAGCAGCGAGCCGCTGGCTTCGGCCCGGACCAGTTGCTGAAGTCGCTGATCGACGCCGGTTGGAATGATGCTGCGGCCCGGCATCTACTGGCCATGCCAGCGTCAACCTTGGCCGAATCAGCTCAAGTGGTCGAGCCAGACAATCTGCCGTACTCACTGCCTGTGCCCTGGCCGGCACACGCTGGTGAACGCTTGGCGCTGGACGCCGGCGACTGTCACGTCAACGCCATCACGGTGCTACAAGACCCGCCGCTGCTGGTGCTCGAAGGGCTGCTGAGCCGTGAAGAGTGTCAAGCGTTGATTGATGCAGCCGTACCGCGCATGTCGCGCTCGCTCACAGTCGATGTCAAAACCGGCGGCGAAGAAACCAATCAGGCGCGCACCAGCCAAGGCATGTTTTTTGAACGCGGCGAGAGCGAGCTCATCAGCCGCATTGAAGCGCGGATTAGCGCGCTGCTCGGTTGGCCGGTGCAAAACGGCGAAGGCCTGCAAGTGCTGCGCTACGGCCCCGGCGCGGAGTACAAGCCGCACTACGATTATTTTGATCCTGCGGAGCCTGGCACGGCGAGCATTTTGCAACGCGGCGGCCAGCGTGTGGCCACGCTGGTGATGTACCTGAACGAACCCGAGGCTGGTGGTGCCACCGTCTTTCCTGACGTGACTTTAGCCGTCGTGCCCAAGTGCGGCAATGCGGTTTTTTTCAGCTACAGCCAGCCGCACCCCGTGAGTCGAACGCTGCATGGCGGCGCACCGGTGGTCAGCGGCGACAAGTGGATCGCCACCAAATGGCTGCGCGAACGCGAATTTATTTAAAGCATTGATTGACCTCACACCATGAACTCCCCTGAACAATCCCAGCTGGGCAAAGCCTCGGCCTATGCGGACGAATACGACGCCTCGCTGCTGTTTCCCATCGCGCGGGCGGGCAAACGCGAAGAGATTGGTGTTGCCGTTCAAGCCCCTTTTTTCGGGGCCGACATGTGGACAGCCTATGAGCTCAGCTGGCTCAACTTGCGCGGCAAGCCGCTAGTGGCGCTGGCGCAAGTGGTGGTGCCGTGTGAAACGCCCAACATCATCGAGAGCAAGTCCTTCAAGCTGTACCTGAACAGTTTCAACAACAGCCGCTTTGCCGATGTCAGTGCGGTACTGGCGCTGCTCAGACGCGACCTCAGTGAGGCCGCTTGGCGCGGTGCGGTCCTGCCAGCAACAGCCAGCGCACCCCCCTTGATTGGCGTCAAGCTGCTGCTGCCCGACCTGTTTGACCGTGAACCGCTGCAAGAACTCGATGGCTTGAATCTCGACCGGCTTGACGTCGAATGCTCGCGCTACACACCAGCGCCTGATCTGTTGAATGCCGATGCCGACGAAGCGCCAGTGAGCGAAGTGCTGACCAGCCACTTGCTCAAAAGCAATTGCCTGGTGACCGGTCAGCCGGATTGGGGCAGCGTACAAATCAGCTACACCGGCTCACCGATTGACCAGGAAGGTCTGCTGCAATACCTGGTGAGTTTTCGCAATCACAATGAGTTTCATGAGCAGTGCGTCGAGCGGATTTTCATGGACATCTGGCGCCGCTGCAAACCGGCCAAGCTGGCTGTCTATGCCCGCTACACCCGGCGCGGTGGCCTTGACATCAACCCGTTTCGCACCAGTTATCCGCAGGCGCTGCCGCCGGCGGTGCGCACAGCGCGCCAGTGAACCGACTTCAAAAAAGCTGATCCATATAGGGGGACACGGGCTCTTCAGCGGTCGCAGCCGCTGAAGCTGGCAACGTTGCTTCTTCAGCCTTCAACAAAGTGCCAACGCGCACACCCAGCAGCCGCAGTTTTTGGTTCAAAGGCACGCGTTTGAGCGCCAAGCCAGCGGTCTGCCGGATGGTTTGGGCATCGGCCGTGTAGTGCGTCAATGTCTGGTCGCGGGTGACACTTTGGAAGTTGTCATAGCGCAGCTTGATGCCGATGGTCTTGCCCACATAACCTTTGCGCTGCAGGTCTTCGGCCACCTTCTCGCACAGCCGCGTGAAGACGGCACCCAGCTCGGCCTTGTCGCGCACCGC
>CANCCE010000226.1 GCA_947374505.1 Comamonadaceae bacterium
CTGCAGTTCAGTGACCTGAACGCCAGCGACTACGCCTACTTGTTTGAGCGTGCGGCCCTGATCAAGAAAAAGTTCAAGGCTTACGAGAAGCATCAGCCTTTGATTGACCGCACGCTGGTCATGATTTTTGAAAAAGCCTCGACCCGCACCCGTGTGAGCTTTGAAGCCGGCATGTACCAGCTGGGTGGCACGGTCGTCAATCTCACCACGGAAGGCAGCCAGCTGGGACGCGCTGAGCCGATTGAAGACAGCGCCAAAGTTATCAGCCGCATGGTTGATCTGGTGATGATCCGGACCTTCGAGCAGACCAAAATTGAACGCTTTGCGGAGCACTCGCGCGTGCCCGTCATCAACGGTCTGACCAACGAGTTTCATCCCTGCCAAATTCTGGCCGACATCTTCACCTACATCGAACACCGTGGTTCGATCAAAGGCAAAACGGTGGCCTGGGTTGGCGACGGCAACAACATGGCCAACACGTGGTTGCAGGCCAGCGAAATTCTTGACTTCAAAGTGCACCTGAGCACGCCGGGCGGCTACGAAGTCGACCAATCGATTGCAGGCATCCGTTCAGCCGACAGTTACGCGGTCTTCAAAGACCCGATGCAAGCCTGCGCTGGCGCCGATCTGGTGACCACCGATGTCTGGACCAGCATGGGCTACGAAGCCGAAAACGAAGCCCGCAAAAAAGCCTTTGCGGACTGGTGCGTCGACAGCGACATGATGGCCGCAGCCAAACCCGATGCACTGTTCATGCACTGCCTGCCCGCACACCGCGGTGAAGAGGTCGAAGCAGACGTCATAGACGGGCCGCAGTCAGTGGTCTGGGATGAAGCCGAAAACCGCATGCATGTGCAAAAAGCCCTGATGGAATTTTTGCTGCTGGGCCGGCTTAGCTGATTTTTAACCGCGCCCAACGAATGGCATTTTGGTCGCCATGACCGTCATGAACTGCACATTCGCTTCCGGCGGCAAACTGGCCATGTGAACCACCGCATTGGCCACGTGTTCAACGTCCATCATGGCTTCAATGGCGATCTCGCCGTTGGCCTGCTGCACCCCCGTGGCCATGCGCGCTGAAATCTCCGTCAGCGCATTGCCAATGTCGATCTGACCGCACGCGATGTTGTACTTGCGACCGTCCAGCGAGATCGACTTGGTAAGGCCGGTGATGGCGTGTTTGGTGGCCGTGTAGGGCGCTGAATTCGGCCGTGGTGCATGGGCCGAAATCGAGCCGTTGTTGATAATCCTGCCGCCTTGCGGGCTTTGCGCTTTCATCACCCGAAAAGCTGCCTGTGCGCACAAAAAAGAACCGGTCAGATTGATATTGACGGTGTTTTGCCACTGCTCAAAAGTCAACTCTTCGAAACCCACCGATGGCAAACCCACGCCGGCGTTGTTGAACAACACATCGACACGGCCAAAGGTCTGGCGCGTGCGCTCAAACAGTGCCGTCACGGAGTCGGGTTGAGAGACGTCGGTCGAGACCGCCAACGCCCGATCGAAACCGAGCGCCTTGGCTTCAGCCACAACAGCTTCCAGTGGTTCGATGCGCCGCCCAGCCAGCGCCACGCTGTAACCCGCCTTCAGCAAGGCCAATGCAACTGCCCGACCGATGCCGGTACCTGCGCCTGTGACCACTGCAACGTTGTGATGTGAATTCATCTTGCTTCCTTGATTTTTATAAATTGATTTATATAGGTTTCTTTTGTCGACAACCCTGCACGGCCGTGCCCGGACTCAGGGCAATTATCGGGTCGCTCTTGGCCCGCTCATCGCACGGCCGGAACTGACTGCAGCGTACAACCAGGGCACGTCCAGCAAGCGCTTCCCAAGCAGGCGCAGCGATAAATCACGCCCCAGCCGCAGCGGGCCGGTGGCGTGAAAAATTTTGCCGTTGCGCACGGCTCTGGCCTGCACGCGGGCGTTGCGCTCCCAGCGTTGCAAGGCATAGTGGCGCAGCGCCAGTGGCACATCGGCCAGCGGCCTGACAACGCCAGTCAGGCAGCGGCCCAGTTCAGCAGCATCTTCGATGGCCATGCCGGCACCCTGCGCCAGATACGGCCGCATCGGATGCGCGGCATCACCTAACAAGGCCACGCGACCATTGGCCATTTGATCTGGGCTGTGCATCGGTGGCCGCTCGCACAGGGTCCACAAACGCCAAGCTGGCATCGCTTCAACCAAGGCCAACAGCGCCGGACATTGACCTGCCAGACCCGCCTGAACGTCAGCAGACAATCCGGCGTGATCCCAGTCTTCCATGTCGGCCGGCGGCTCACCGTGCAAGATGACCACCACATTCAGCATCTCACCGGCGCGCACCGGGTAACTCACCACGTGCAGATGCGGTCCGAGCCAGACCGTGACGTGCTGACTGCGCAGTGCCAGTGGTAAATCAGTTTGGCGCACCAACGCGCGATAAGCCAAATGACCCGTCGGTTGCGGTGGCGCATCGGCCAACACCTGCTTGCGCACCGCACTCCACAAACCATCGGCACCAATCAGCACATCGCCTTCAACGCGGTGGCCATCAGCCCAAGCCACTTGCACGCCTTCGGGGGTGTTGGTGAAACCGGCCACGGGGGCATTCAGATTGAGGTGGACCTCGCCGCGCCCTGCCACACTGGCCAGCAGCAAAGCATGTAGATCACCACGGTGCAGCGTCGCGTAGGGGGCGCCGTAGCGCTCCGTACAACGACTGCCCAATGCCAAGCAACCAAGTTCATGGCCTTTGGACGCACTGCGCACACTAAGCTGCTCCGGGAATGCCGCCACTTGGCTCAGCGCACGACCCAAGCCCCAGCCTTGCAGCAGGCGGGTCGCATTAGGGCCGAGCTGAATGCCGGCGCCCACTTCAGAAAAAACACTGGCTTGTTCATAGAGACGAACCTCCCAGCCCGCCCGGGCTGAGGCGAGTGCGGCCGCCAACGCGCCGATGCCGCCACCGGCAATCAGAGCTTGTCGGGTCATGTCTGAGCGCGGCGCTTCATGTGGCGAGCAGCTGCCGGAGGACGAAGGGAAGAATACCGCCGTGGCGGTAGTAGTCCACTTCAATAGGGGTGTCGATGCGCAAGATCAGCTCCAATTCCTGTCGCGAACCATCGGCTCGCGTGATCACTAATTTTGCACGACTTTGGGGCTTCAAATCAGGGTCCGGCAGCACATCAATCACTTCATTGCCCGTCAGCCCCAAGGTCTGCCAAGAGTCGCCTGGGCAGAACTGTAATGGCAAAACGCCCATGCCGACCAAATTACTGCGGTGAATTCGCTCAAAACTACCAGCAATCACAGCACCGACGCCCAACAATTGCGTGCCCTTGGCAGCCCAGTCGCGCGACGACCCTGTGCCGTATTCCTCGCCGGCAAAAATGACGGTTGAGGCGCCGGCAGCAAGGTACTTCATGGCTGCATCGTAGATGGCCATTTTTTGACCCAACTCGGGGCCCGGTTGCTGGAACAGCGTGACGCCGCCTTCTTCGCGTGAACCGTCTGCGCCCTGCGGGATCATCAGATTCTTGATGCGCACATTGGCAAAGGTCCCGCGCATCATCACTTCATGGTTGCCACGGCGCGAACCGTAGCTGTTGAAGTCTGCTTTGCGCACGCCGTGCGCAAGCAACCACTCACCCGCTGGTGAGTTCTCTTGAATCGCGCCCGCTGGCGAAATGTGGTCGGTGGTGATCGAGTCGCCAAACAGCGCCATGATGCGCGCACCCTTGACCGACACAGAGGCCGGAATCTTCGGGTCTGCACGACCCGCGTTCGGGTCCATGACGAAACGCTCGAAGAACGGTGGCTCGGCAATGTAAGTGCTGTCGGGCCAGCTGTAAGCCTTGCCGGTGACGCCCTCCACCAAGTCCCAGAGTTCACCCGGATCGGCTTTGATCTTGGCGTAATTGCTGCGGTACGCTTCACCGTTCATGGCGAACTTCATGAGGGCGTGAATCTCTTCACTGCTGGGCCAGATGTCGCGGAGGTAGACATCTTTCCCACCCGTGCCTTGTCCTACCGGCTCGGTCACGAGGTCACGCAGCACGGTGCCGGCAATGGCGTAAGCCACCACCAAGGGCGGGCTGGCCAAAAAGTTGGCTTTGATGTTCGGGTGAATGCGGGCCTCAAAATTCCGGTTGCCCGACAGCACGGCAGCGCAAATCAAATCACTCTCAGCAATGGCCTCATTGATCTCCGGCGTCAAATCGCCCGAGTTGCCAATGCAGGTCGTGCAACCGTAGCCGGCCAGCGCAAAGCCGAGCTGATCCAGATAAGGCATCAGACCAGTCTGTGTCAGGTAGCCGGTGACGATGCGTGAGCCCGGCGCCAGTGATGTCTTGATGTGCGGTTGCACCGTCAGCCCGGCTTCCACCGCCTTTTTGGCCAACAGCCCGGCCGCCAACAGCACGCTGGGGTTCGAGGTGTTGGTGCAACTGGTGATGGCGGCGATCAGCACGTCGCCATTGCCAATGCTGATGTC
>CANCCE010000227.1 GCA_947374505.1 Comamonadaceae bacterium
GGCACCTCTGCTGCGCAGCCGCTGCCAGACGCCACGCACGTGGCCTGCGCATCGACCGGTGGACGCATCCTGACCTTTGACATCGACGAACTCAAGTTGATGGAAAAAGGCGGGCGTGGCCTGATGCTGATCGACTTAGAAGCCAAAGACCAGCTGGCCGGCGCCGCCGCCTACACGCGCAGCATCAAGATTGAAGGCATTGGCCGCGGTGCCAAAGAGCGTGAAGAAACGCTTGAAATTCGAAGTCTGAACAACGCCCGCGCTGCCCGTGCCCGTAAAGGCAAGGCGGCGGATCTCGGCTTTAAACCGAACAGCGTGACGCGGGTGGAGTGAGCTCAGGCGATCTCGGCAATCATTTCAATTTCAACGCAGGCACCCATCGGGATTTGCGCCACGCCAAAGGCGCTGCGGGCATGGGCGCCAGCGGCCCCAAAAACTTCACCGATCAGTTCGCTGGCGCCGTTGGTCACCAGGTGTTGCTCGGTGAAGTCGCCGGTCGAGTTGACCAGACTCATCAGCTTGACGATGCGTTTGACATGGCTGAGATCTTTGCCCGTGGCCAGCAGGGCAGCATGCAGCGTGCCCATCAGGTCAATCGCAATAGCGCGTGCGGCTTGTTGGCCTTCGGTTGTGAGCATGGTTTTGCCCAGCTGGCCGACCCAGACTTTGCCGTCTTTTTTTGCGATGTGACCGCTCAAGAAAATCAAGTTGCCACTTTGCACAAAGGGGACATAGGCCGCAGCGGGTGTGGCCACAGGGGGCAGCTCAATGCCGAGGCTTTTGAGCTTGTCGTAAATAGGGGTGGGGTTGTACATCGATTTCCTGGGGGTTGGCAGTAAACCCTCAATTCTAGTGATCGCTTTGAACGAGGTCGCTGGCCTCCATCGGCGTGACAGTCACCGCCACGTTCAGTGCATGCCGGGCACCGCCGCGAATCACGCCGCGCATCGGCGACACGTCGAGGAAGTCGCGACCTGTGGCCAGGGTCACGTAATCCTCGCCAGGACTGCGGTCATTGGTCGGGTCGAAGTCCAGCCAGCAACCGGGCATCACACGGTCGACTTCACCGCTGGCGTTGACCGCCGGGCAATACACCGAGGCCCAGGCGTGCGAGGCGTCGCTGCCAATCAGCCGCGGCTGGCCGGGCGCTGGATGCGTCAAAAGGTAGCCGCTGACGTAGCGCGCTGGCAGGCCCATGGCCCGACAGCAGGCCACCATGATGTGGGCGAAATCCTGACAGACACCTTTGCGCTGTTTCAGTGCTTCCAGCGCCGGCGTGTTGACTTCAGTGCTGAGGCTTTCGTACACCATGCTGCGGTGAATGCGTTGCATCAGGTCTTTAGCCGCTTCAGCCAAAGGCCGGTCAGCCACAAAGCAAGGGCGGGCGAACTCTGCGAAGGCGTCGTCACGCGGCACATAGGGCGAGGCGAAAAGAAACTCGGCCGCAGGGTTCCAAGCGGCGGCGGCATGGTAGCGAAAGTGCTCGCGCACGCGCTCCCAGCTGGGGCTGACAGGCAGTTCGTCGGCGTTCCAAAAAGGCTTTATGGGCGTGATGGGCGTTGTCGAGACCACGCTCTCTGCCACCACGCGCAAGCGGTCATGAGCGTTTTGAAACGAGAAGAAGGTGCGCAGGTTGCCATAAACATCAACCACTTCGCGTTGTTGCGCGGGCGCAGGGTCAATGTCTAAGTGGTGACTGATCAGCTGTTGCCGTGTATTGCTGGCGGGTTTGAGGTGAACCACATGGTGGGCATTTTCGACCGCTGGCGTGTAGTCATAAAGGGTCTCGTGGACGACGTGAAGCAACATGAAAAAAACCAGTAAAGCAGTGAGAGAGTGGCTGCGCTTTCAGGCGCCCAGGCTGTGACTGCCACTTGCCGCATGGCTGAAGTAGCGTCGGCTGATCAGGTCAGACAGCTCCAGTGCCGAGACGGCGCAGCGTTCCAGCTGACGTTGCAAACGCACATGCGTCTGTGGCGCTGTGCTGTCGCCAGGGTTGTCACTGGCACCATACAGATCGGCCAGCGTCCAGTTGCCGGGGTCGGGCAAGTTCATGGCCAGCGCCGCCATTTGGCCGAGGTCGGTGCCTTCGAGCTTGGCCAAACGCGCCCGCAAAGTTTGCGTAACCCAAGCGATCGAGCGCGGATTGTCGCGGTCCAGCACCAGCAAGTCGAGCAGCGCCACGATGTCCCGGCGCTGCTGGTATTGCGCATGAAAGGTGATGGTGCTGTCAAACAGCGCGACGATCGCGGCAAAGCCACTGTCGTCTTGCGCAGCGCCCGTTTCAAAGCCCAGCATCAAGGCGGAAGCGAGTGTGTTCAGTCGCTCAATGTGCCGTCCAATGCTGAGCAGGCGCCAGCCATCGTCACGCATCATGCGGTCGGTTTGTGCACCGGTCATGGCCGCCAGAAAGGCGCTGGCACCGTCGAGCGCGCGCAGGGCTTCTTGGGTCGAGTACGCCGCTCCCTGGGGTCCTTTTTGAGGGGTCATGCTGATTTTTTTACAGCGTGCGAAAAACTCGGCTTCGGCATGCACGATGGTTTTCCACTGCTCCTGCGACAGACGTTCGCGCACGGCAGAGGCCGCGTTTTTAAGGGCGTGCAAGCTATAGCCGACGCTGGCAGCTTGGGTCATGTCGGCCAAGTTGGCGATGAGCGAGCGTTCAAACACGCGTTTGGCCTGTGTCGCTGGCGGCACCTTGGGCACCACCAAGGCGTTGTTGACGGCCATGGCGCTGAGCCAGGCCAGCAAGGGCTGTGAGGACTGCTCTTCACCCGACAGACTGTGCAGTGTGAGGTGGGCCAGCCGCACCGAGTTTTCGGCGCGTTCGGTGTAGCGGCCCAACCAGAACAGGTTCTCAGCCGCGCGGCTGGTGACCGCACGCTTGTGGCGCAGCGGCGGCGGTGGGGCGGCTGAAGCGGAAGTGACCGTCGCAGCGAAAGGCGTTTGCGTGGCGGCGGCAGCGTCGTGGCTCTCCAGCCCGCTGCCTGGATGGATTGTGCCAAGGGCCCAGACATCCGCACTGCTGCCACCGTGTTGCATCGATGCGATATTTTCGTTTTTGCCCGCCAGCCTGGCCAGTCCACCGGGCAGGACTTGCCAGGAATTGTGGCCGTCGGAGACTGCAAACACGCGCAACATGGCCGAGCGAGGAGCCATTTTTTCCCCTTGCCATGTGGGTGTTTGCGACAGCGGCAAATAGGCTTGCACCGTGTAGTCTTCACCGTGGCGCATCATGCGCCCGGCCCACTCATCGAGCTTGGCACGACTCAAGGTTTGGCCGATCACCGATGGCAGTCCTGAGGCCGGAAAGGTCGGTTTGATGACGCAGTCTTTCAACTGCGGCAGCACAGACTGCAATGCCGCTTGCTCCCCACACCACCACGTGGCCAGCGATGGCATCGCGAGTTTTTCGCCCAGCAGGTGCTCAGACAGGGCTGGCAAAAAGCCCAGCAAGGCGGGCGACTCCAGAAACGCCGAGCCCGGTGCGTTGGCCACCAGCACGTTGCCGGCACGGATCACTTGCAGCAGGCCGGGCACGCCAAGGCTGGAGTCGGAGCGCAGTTCGAGGGGGTCGAGAAACTCGTCATCGAGTCGCTTCAAAATGCCGTGCACCGGCTCTAGGCCTTGTAGCGTTTTGAGAAACAGGCGGTCGTCCCGGACCATCAGGTCGCTGCCTTCGACCAGTGTCAGGCCGAGGTAGCGCGCTAAGTAAGCGTGTTCAAAATAAGTTTCGTTGTAGGGGCCAGGGGTCAGCAGGACGATGCGCGCCTCGCCACTGCTGATGTTGTTCTGGCCTTGCATTGGGCAAGCGGCTTTCATGCCGTCCACCAGTGCTCGGTAAGAAGCCGCCAGTCGCTGTACATTCATCTCACGAAAAGCCTCGGGGAACTGCATCGAAATACTCAAACGGTTTTCAAGCAGGTAACCCAAACCTGATGGCGCTTGCGTGCGCTGCGAGACCACCCACCAGTTGCCGTCAGGGCCACGCGCCAAGTCAAACGCGGCAATGTGCAAAAATTTGCCACCCGCCGGCTGACTGCCATGCATGGGGCGCAAATAACCGGGGTGACCTTGGACCAACGCGGTGGGCAACAGGCCTAGCTTTGGCAACGTTTGCGCGCCATAGACGTCGGCCATGATGCGGTCTAGCAAGCGCGCCCGTTGGGCCACACCGGCTTCGATGCTGGCCCAGTCTTGCGGTGTCAACAGCATGGGGAACAGGTCCAGCGCCCAAGGCCGCTGGGGTCCATCGACATCAGCGTAGACGTTATAGGTGACGCCGTTGTCGCGGATCAATCGCTGCAAATTAGCGTTGCGGTGGTTCAGGTCGGAAAAACCATTGGCACCGAGCTGGGTGAAAAACGCATGCCAGGCGGGCGCTAATTCGGCTTGCGTCTCTGGTGTTGTGGTCGCTGACGACTCTACTGACTGCGATTGACCTTGGCCCTGACT
>CANCCE010000228.1 GCA_947374505.1 Comamonadaceae bacterium
GTTTGTTCAAGGCCGGCAGACTGCGGGGTGCAAACGGCCCTGACTTCATGCGCCAACCAGCGGTGCCCTGCACTACCAGACGCGACTCGACGGACTCTTGGCTGGCCAGTGCAAACAGCTCAGGCCGACTCAGGATGGGCTTGAAACCCGGCAAGGCTTGACGTACCACCAAGGGCTTTTTTTGCCAATGGCGACGCATGAATTGCTGGGGCGTGAGACCGCCTAGCAGGGTCAGTGATTGAGTTATATCCATGGGACAATTGTCGGATGAAAATCACCCCACAATGCGTTGTTGCCCTCAGCTGGGTCTTGAAAGACACCTTGGGCGAGGTCCTTGACGAACTGGACGAGCCAGTTGAATTCTTACTGGGCGGCCATGATTTGCTGGCCAAAATTGAAGCAAGTTTGCAAGGCCATGAAGCCGGCGACAAGGTCGACCTGCACCTGGAACCCGAGCAAGCCTTTGGCGACTACGACGAGAATTTTGTCTTTCTGGAGCCGCGCAAGCTGTTCCCCGCTGAGCTGGAAGAAGGTATGACCTTCGATGGTCAAGCCCTGCCATCGGGCTGCAACCCCGAAACACCGCCGCATTTGATTTACACCGTCACCGACATCTACCCCGAGCACGTGGTGCTCGACGGTAATCACCCACTGGCAGGCATCGCCATCCGGCTGTCACTGGTGGTCGAGGGCGTGCGCGAAGCCAGCGTCGATGAGATCGGCCAAGGCACGCTGGGCACCGGCTTTTTCAAACTCGAAGCTGACGATTCACCACAGCCAGGCAGCGACACGTTGCACTGAGCCTACTTTTTCCCGGTGGAACCGTAGCCGCCTTCACCGCGGTCGCTGGGCGCGAACTCGCTGACCACATTGAACTCGGCCTGCACCACCGGCACAATCATCAGCTGCGCAATGCGCTCCATCGGCTCGATGGTGAAAGCTACCGCACTGCGATTCCAGGCGCTGACCATCAATTGGCCCTGGTAATCGCTGTCAATCAAACCCACCAGATTGCCCAACACGATGCCGTGTTTGTGACCCAAACCGGAGCGCGGCAAGATCAAGGCGGCAAAACCCGGGTCTTCCAAATAAATAGCGATGCCCGTGGGAATGAGTTGCCATGCGTTCGGGGCGAGCGTCAAGGGCTCGCTCAGGCAGGCGCGCAGGTCGAGGCCGGCGCTGCCCGGCGTAGCGTAGGCGGGCAAGTTGTCGGTGAGGCGCGGGTCGATGATTTTGACGTCAATTTTCATGGTTGTTTTCAAAGTGTGTGGAGCCGGGCCGCCACGATGGCGACCAACTGACGCGCCAGATGCAGCTTGGAGGCACGCGGCAATTCTTGGCTGCCATCGGCATCGACCAGCAGCAGCGCATTGTCGTCTTGGCCAAAAGTCGCCGGGCCGATGTTACCGACCAACAGCGGCACGCCTTTTTTCAAGCGTTTGGCTTGGGCGTGGGCCAGCAAGTCATGGCTTTCTGCCGCAAATCCAACGCAAAAGAGTGCTCCGCTTTGGGCCCGTGCCGAGCCCGCCACTGCGGCGAGAATGTCGGCATTTTCAACAAAGGCCAGCTGCGGAGCTTCGCCGCTACCGTCTTTCTTGATTTTCTGCGTTGCCTCTGCGGCAGGTCGCCAATCTGCAACCGCCGCGGTGGCAATGAAAACAGTTGCAGCGTCGGCTCGGGCGCTGACGGCCTCAAACATGTGTTGCGCTGATTTAACGTCTATGCGCGTCACGCCACGCGGCGTTGGCAAGCTCACAGGGCCGGCCACCAGCGTGACCTCGGCGCCTGCTTCAAGCGCAGCGCGAGCCACCGCAAAACCCATCTTGCCGCTAGACAAATTGGTGATGCCGCGCACCGGGTCAATTGCTTCGTAAGTCGGTCCGGCGGTGATCAGCACACGCTGGCCGGCCAGCGGCTTGGGCGCAAAAAAAGCAATCACATCATCCAACAACTGGTCTGGCTCCAGCATGCGACCGTCACCGGTTTCGCCGCAGGCCTGAAAACCACTGCCAACGCCCAACACCGTTGCGCCATCGGCCTGCAACTGAAATAAATTGCGCTGCGTCGCCGGGTGCGCATACATCTCACGGTTCATGGCCGGCGCCAGCAGCAAGGGCACGCTGCCGATGGGCCGAGCCAAACACATCAGGCTGAGCAAATCATCCGCACGCCCGTGCAGCAGCTTGGCCATGAAGTCGGCGCTGCACGGCGCGATCAAGATCGCATCGGCTTCACGCGACAAGTTGATATGCGCCATGTTGTTGTTCTCGCGCTGGTCCCATTGGCTCGTGTAAACGGACCGACCGCTCAAAGCTTGCATGGTGACGGGCGTGATGAACTGGGCTGCGGCCTCGGTCATCACCACTTGCACCGTGGCGCCCGCCTTGATCAGCGCGCGACACAGTTCGGCCGCTTTGTAACAGGCGATGCCGCCGGACAGGCCCAGCACGATGTGTTTGCCCGCCAGATCGCCAACGGCGGGACTTTCGATTGCTTGAATACTCATGGTGCGCAATGTACTAGATGCGGCGAGGGTATTGCCCGGGAAGGTATTTTTCTATGCTGGTTTCGTCCAAACTCAAGTCAGAAACAGCGTGCCGCCGCCTATAATCCCCGTTTACCACCTCAGCGAACCTTCAGTTCGTCTTGACATGACCAAATTTGTCTTCGTCACCGGCGGTGTGGTGTCTTCCCTGGGCAAGGGAATCGCCTCCGCCTCATTGGCCGCGCTCCTCGAATCGCGAGGCCTCAAAGTCACTTTGATCAAGCTGGATCCCTACATCAATGTGGATCCGGGCACGATGTCGCCGTTCCAGCACGGTGAGGTGTTTGTCACCGAAGACGGCGCCGAGACCGATCTTGATTTGGGCCATTACGAGCGTTTTGTTGAAACGCGGATGCGCAAGTCCAACAACTTCACCACCGGCCAGATCTACAAAAGCGTGCTTGAAAAAGAACGCCGCGGCGATTACCTCGGCAAAACGGTACAGGTCATCCCGCACATCACCAACGAAATTCAGGACTTCATCAAGCGTGGCGCGCGTTATGACACGCCGGAAGCTGTCGATGTGGCGATCGTTGAAATTGGCGGTACGGTCGGCGACATCGAGTCCCTGCCCTTTCTTGAGGCTGTGCGGCAAATGAGTTTGCGCATGGGCCCGAACAACACGGCTTTTGTGCACCTGAGCTACGTGCCCTGGATTGCCGCCGCCGGCGAACTCAAAACCAAACCCACACAGCACACGGCCAAACAACTGCGCGAAATCGGCATCCAAGCCGACGTCTTGTTGTGCCGCGCTGACCGCCCGATTCCGGCCGAAGAACGCGACAAAATTTCGCTGTTTTCCAACGTGCCGGAGTGGGGCGTGATTTCCATGTGGGATGTCGACACCATTTACAAAGTGCCACGCATGTTGCACGAGCAAGGCCTTGACGGCCTGATCTGCGACAAGCTGCGCCTCAACACGCCGCCAGCCAACCTCAAACGTTGGGACGACCTGGTCTACGAAACCGAGCATCCGCAGCACGAAGTGCACATCGCCATGGTCGGCAAATACGTTGATTTGAGCGACAGCTACAAGTCGCTCAATGAAGCCGTACGCCACGCCGGCATGAAGAACCACGCCAAGGTCAGGATCGAGTACATCGACTCCGAAACCATCACGCCTGACAACGTCTCACGGCTGGCCAAGTTCGACGGCATTTTGGTCCCCGGCGGCTTCGGCAAGCGCGGCGTTGAAGGCAAAATTTGCGCAGCCCGCTTTGCCCGCGAAAACAAAATTCCCTACCTCGGCATCTGCCTTGGCATGCAAGTAGCGACGATTGAGTTCGCCCGCAACGTGGCCGGCATGACAGACGCCAATAGCACCGAATTCGAGCCTGACAGCCCGTACCCGGTGATCGCGCTGATCACCGAATGGAAAGACGCTGACGGCACCATCAAGACGCGCAGCGAAAAGTCAGACCTCGGCGGCACCATGCGCTTGGGCGCACAAAGCTCCGACGTCACCGAAGGCACGCTCGCCTATCAAATTTACGGCAGCGTTGTGACCGAACGGCATCGGCACCGCTACGAAGCCAACGTCAATTACCTGGACAAGCTGCGCGCTTCCGGCTTGGTGATTTCAGCCCTCACGCAACGTGAGCATTTGACCGAAATCGTTGAGCTGCCACACTCGGTGCATCCTTGGTACATCGGTGTGCAATTTCACCCTGAGTTCAAGTCAACCCCATGGGATGGTCACCCGCTGTTCAACGCCTACATCAAGGCTGCACTCGATCATCAAACGGTGGACAAATCCCTCAAGGTAGCAGCATGAAACTTTGTGGCTTCGACATCGGCCTTGACAAGCCGTTTTTCTTGATCGCCGGTCCCTGTGTGATCGAGTCTGAGCAATTGCAGATGGACACGGCCGGCACGCTGAAAGAAATCACCG
>CANCCE010000229.1 GCA_947374505.1 Comamonadaceae bacterium
CGGTAAATGCCCGGCACGCCATGCTCGGCCAGCCATTCGCCCCAGGTGCTGTTGGCCAAAATCATGGCCTCGGCGACGATCAAATCAAGCGGCGCACCGCGCTGGCGAATGCTGATGCTGACGACCTCATCGCCTTGCGGTTCGCCGCCACCCGGGTTGTCGAGCTTGAAGTTGTAGTCGGGCCGGTTGAAGTTTTCGGGCTTGCCGCGCACCACTTCGCGTTGCGACTTGAGGTGCCGCGCCAGCCGATGCAAGAAGCACAGCTCGACGCCCCAAGCAATATCGGCCGGCGGCGCGCTGGTCAGTGCGGTTTCAAAAAAGGCTTCGGTGAAAGTGGTGTCGAGTTTGTCGTGGCGCAGGTTGCTGATGATCGGCACCAAGTCGAGCCGCGTGACGGTCTCGCGAACCGCCAGCGTGGCTTCGTCCAGCGTGACATAAAGCGACAAAGCCGGGCAGTTGCGACCCTCTTGCAGCGTGTAGTTTTGTACCACCTCGTCGGGCAACATGGTCAGTTTGTAGCCGGGCATGTAGACCGTCGACAAACGCGCCCGACCGAGCGCGTCGATGGCGCTGCCTGGCAGCACAGCGAGTCCGGGCGCTGCAATGTGAATGCCCAGCGTGATGGTGCCGCTGCCGAAGCCTTGCACCGACAGCGCGTCGTCAATCTCCGTGGTGCTGGAGTCGTCGATGGAAAAAGCCCGCACATCGGCCAAGGGCAATTCGTCCGGCGCGGCGGGTGCTTGCAAAGCCGGGAAGCCGGTGCCTTTGGGGAAGTTCTCAAATAAGAAGCGCTTCCAGTGAAACTGGTAGGCCGAGGCAATCGCGCCGGCGCGTTGTAGCAAGTCCAGCGGTTGCAGATGCGTGGCGCGCGCCGCTTCGACCACAGCTTTGTATTCAGCGCTGTTTTTGTCGGGCTTGAAGAGAATCTTGTACAACTGCTCGCGCACAGGGTCTGGACACTGGCCTTGTGCCAGTTCTTCGGCCCAGCCGGTGATTTGCGCGGCGAGTAGTTTCTTCTTCTCGATACCGGCCAGCGCCAGTTGCAAGATGTCGGCCGGGGCTTTTTTGAAGCGGCCTTTGCCGGCGCGGCGAAAGTAGTGTGGCGACTCAAACAACCGAAACAAAGCAGCCGCCTGTTGTTCGATGCTGGGGGCTTGGCTTGGGTCGGCGCTGAAATAGTCACGCGCCATATCGGCAAAACCGAACTCTTCGTCGCTGGCGAACTCCCAGGCCAGGTCGAGGTCAATCTCCAGACTCAGCAGCTGACCTTTGGCGACCAATTCGGCGGGCGTGGGTTTTTCGAACTTCAGCAGGGCGTGGGCGGCTTTGACCTTGACCCGTTTGCCGGAGTCGAGTTCGACCTGGAGCGAGGCGTCGGATTCCGACAGGATGCGGCCGGCCAGAAATTTGCCGGCTTCTTCAAACAATGTATGCATGCGCGGAATTGTCCCATGGGCTCAGCCTGGCTGAACGGCTTCAGGCCAAGTCTAAAAAGTCCAGAACATCTTTGAGGTGGGCGTTGAAATCGCTGAGGGCGTGGTCGCCGCCTTCGAGCAGCTTCAGGCGGGCCGCCGCGTAGCGAGTGCTCATCTCGCGCCAGTCCAGCACTTCGTCGCCCTTGGCGATGATGGCCAGCAGGCGCTCAGGGTGAGCCAGCGGGCCGGCTTGGAGGCCTTGCAGTTCCTGCACAAATTCGGGCTTGAAGAAAAAAGTCTCCAGCGGGTCGTGCCAGCTGGTTTGCTCACCAATGTAACGGCTCAAGTCGCGCGCCGGGTCGACCGCAGGATTCAGCAGAACGGCTTTACAGCCGGTTTGCGCGGCGATCCACGTTGCGTAAAACCCGCCCAGTGACGAACCGACCACGGCTATGTTCTGAGTCGGCCAGTTCGCGATGCCGGCCATCAGCAACGCCATGGCTTCTTTGGGTGACGGCGGCAACTGGGGGCACCACCAATGCACCTGCGGGTGGCGGGACTGAACGGTGTCGGCCATTTTCATGGCTTTCATGGAGTGCGGAGAAGAGCGAAAACCGTGCAGGTAAAGCAGGTGGGTCGTGGTCATTGGGTCATGGTAGCTGACAGATAATTAGTGCATGGCTGTCATTTTTGAAAAACCCACTTTGTTGCGTCGCATCACGCCTTTGTTTCAGGGCTTTGACGGGCCCTTGGCTTTTGCGGTTTTTTTGCTGGCCTGTGCCGGACTGCTGATCATGTATTCCTCTGGTTATGACCACGGCACCCGTTTTGTCGACCATGGTCGCAACATGCTGATTGCCGGAGCCATCATGTTTGTGGTCGCGCAGATTCCGCCGCAGCGGCTGATGGCGTTTGCCGTACCGCTTTACATCTTGGGTGTGGCGCTGTTGGTGGCCGTTGCGGTTTTCGGCATCACCAAGAAGGGCGCCAAACGCTGGATCAATCTGGGTGTGGTCATTCAGCCCAGCGAAATCCTGAAAATTGCCATGCCGTTGATGTTGGCCTGGTGGTTTCAGAAGCGTGAAGGCCAATTGCGGCCACTTGATTTTATGGCTGCGGGGCTGCTCTTGGTGGTGCCGGTGGGGCTCATCATGAAGCAGCCTGATCTGGGCACCTCGCTGCTGGTGCTGGCCGCCGGGCTGGCAGTGATTTTTTTCGCCGGCTTGAGCTGGCGGCTCATCGTTCCGCCGGTCTTGCTAGGCTTGATTGTCGTTGCCTTCGTGGTTTGGTTTGAACCGCAACTTTGCGCCGATGGCATGCGCTGGCCGATCTTGCACGATTATCAGCAGCAGCGCATTTGCACTTTGCTGGACCCTTCGCGTGACCCTCTGGGCCGTGGTTTCCACATCATTCAGGGGATGATCGCGATTGGCTCCGGCGGTATTTTCGGTAAGGGCTTCATGGCCGGTACGCAAACCCATCTGGAGTTCATCCCAGAGCGCACCACCGACTTTATTTTTGCCGCTTTTTCGGAAGAGTTCGGGCTGTTGGGTAACCTGCTTTTGATCGGTGGCTTCATTTTCCTGATCTTGCGAGGTCTGGCTATCGCGCTGGATGCGCCGACGCTGTTTGCCCGGCTGTTGGCCGGAGCGGTGACCATGATTTTCTTCACTTATGCGTTCGTCAACATGGGCATGGTCAGCGGTATTTTGCCGGTGGTCGGCGTGCCATTGCCCTTCATCAGCTACGGCGGCACGGCGATGGTCACGCTGGGTTTGGCGGTCGGCATTCTGATGTCGATTGCCAAGTCGAAACGGCTGATCCAGTCCTGATCGGGAGTAGCCCTGCCTGCCGCGCGGCTCAGGCAGACTGCCTACAATGACTTTATGGTGTCACTCAAATCCTCCCCCGGTTCGGCTCGTCAAACAGACTTTTTTGCGCCCAGCGCCCGGCCTCAAGCCAACGCAACGTCTGAGCGCTTGGCGATTGCTGAAAAGCTGTTGCTGGCCCCCTTTGGGCTGACCGAAGCGCATTTGCGCCGCGCCTTGGGCGAGATCACGTCTTACGGCGTGGACGACGCTGACCTGTATTTTCAGTACACCCGCAGCGAAGGCTGGAGCCTGGAAGAAGGGATCGTCAAAACCGGCTCCTTCAGCATTGACCAAGGCGTTGGCGTGCGCGCTGTCAGCGGCGAGAAAACTGCTTTTGCCTACTCGGACGATATTTCTGAAGCCTCGCTGCTGGATGCGGCCCGCACCGTGCGCACCATTTCAGCCGCCACCAAGGCGGGCCGGGTCAAGACCAATACCCGCAAGGTGGCTGGCAGCCGTTCGCTGTACAGCGACATCGACCCGATTGCCTCGCTCGACAGTACCGCCAAAGTCAAATTGCTGGAGCGTGTCGAAAAACTCGCCAAAGCCAAAGACCCGCGCGTGGTGCAAGTCATGGCCGGCCTGGCCAGTGAATATGACGTGATCATGGTGGCCCGTGCCGATGGCACGCTGGCGGCCGATGTGCGGCCACTGGTGCGCTTGAGCGTGACGGTGATTGCCGAGCAAAAAATCGCTGGTGTGAGCCGGCGTGAAGTCGGTTCGGGCGGTGGCGGTGGTCGCTTTGGCTTGGCTTATTTTGGTGAAGACCAGATCAATGAATATGTCGATGCCGCGGTCAAAGCTGCACTCACCAATCTCGAAGCCCGCCCCGCGCCTGCGGGTCAAATGACCGTGGTGCTGGGTTCCGGCTGGCCCGGTATTTTGTTGCACGAAGCAATTGGCCACGGCCTAGAGGGCGACTTCAACCGCAAGGGTTCGAGCGCTTTCGCCGGCCGCATTGGCGAACGCGTCGCCGCCAAAGGTGTGACGGTGCTGGACGACGGCACCTTGGCCGATCGTCGTGGTTCCCTCAATGTGGACGATGAAGGCAACGCCAGCCAGCGCAATGTGCTGATCGAAGACGGCATCTTGAAGGG
>CANCCE010000230.1 GCA_947374505.1 Comamonadaceae bacterium
TGAGCAACATGCTGTACATGTGTTTGGTGAGGGTTTCACCACCGGCTTCCAATAATGGGACGGTGGATTTGATGATGCTGCGCTGGGCATTGGTTAGCATGAAGGCTCCTGTTCAAACGAGAGGTGGGCAAGACTGCCCAATACCTGTACCGCAATGTGCGTGCCCCACCCAAGCGCCTACAGAATCAATCACTTAAGAATAAAAGCGTCATAAAGACCTAATTTTTATGATGTCAATTGGACTGCCCAGCATGTCTAAATGACTTCCTCCTAATGGCTGAACGCCGTGGGTCAACCTAACCGGCAGCTGTTGGGCCAGAGTCCGGCATTCAAACGACTGCTCAAGGGGTCGATGTGGTGTGCGCCAGCGACTTGACTGTTTTAATCACCGGCGAGACTGGCGTTGCACGGGCGATCCTGACACTCAAAGCGATGGACCTCGGTTTGACACAAGCCTCGGCTTTACCGGTGCCGGAGACTAGAGACCATGACGGCGACTGCCCATGAGCTTGGCAGCAAGACCTTAGAACCCCTAGGACTGCACGAGAACTGAATGGAGTTTTCGAGCGGTCGCCGGTCGATTCCTCGCCAGCTCCGGAACGCGTTTTTTGGCACTTAATTTCGAACAACCGATATAGTTGCCCACTTACTTAGAGGTATCGGAGTTACGGTTCAAGTCTCTTCTTTCAAGTTGCAAATCAACCATTCTGTCGCTGAAAATTTTTAAGAATGCGTCCGCTGGGCTAGACAAGTCATGCGCTCTTCGCTTGATCACCTGCAGTGTGCGAGCAATTAAAGGACCCTGAATCCGTCGGACCACGACGTTCATCGAAGCAGCTAAGACAAGCATCCCCGACGAGACAATAGCCACGCCAAGCGACTGACTCGCCAGGGATACCGCGGTAATGTGGTTACTTGTTTCGTAAGCCGGCACCAAAACTTGGTCCATCGCGGCAAATGCGTTTTCAGCTAAGTTACGCGCAACACTGCCGCGCGCGTTGATGATCAACGGATAGGCGCTTAGATCACTCCAACGCACCCTTTTCTTCTGTGCCAGTGGATGATCCGGACTGCACGCGACGGACAAAAAGTCTCGTGCCAAAGGCCGTGTCTCAAGTTCACTGTCTTCCTCGATGCCAAAGCCAAGTGCAAAATCAGCGTCTCTGCTGTAGACATGGCTGACCATTTCTTCGTTGACACATTCTCGAAACACCACCGACACCATCGGGAATTCCTGGTGAAATTGGGTGAGAACCACTGGCAAGATGGTGGCTGAAAAAAGTGGCGGAAGCGCCAGAACAATCCTGCCGTTACGCTGAACGTTCAAACTTTCGCTATAGCTGAGAATCGATTGCGCGTCGGCAAGAATTCTTTCAGCAAGAGGTAAAAGTGATCGCCCGCTCGCGGTTAGAGCCACACTGCGAGTGGTCCTCTCGAACAACTTAAGGGCCAAGCGCTCTTCCAACTTTCGCACAAGAATGCTAAGTCCAGCCTGACTCAGGTGCAGTTGTCTCGCTGCACGAGAAAAACCACCCAGATGCGCAACACGAACAAAAGCGTCGAGCTGGTGAATATTAAGATTCATAACAATATGAAATAACTATATATAAACTTCATATTTTACTTATGAGATTGAGCTCTTTAATATCCGCTCATTGCAACATCAATTTGGTCACCGCGCATGGGCTATACCGCCATTGAAAAAGTTCTAGGTCGGATCAGTCGGGATGAAAAACACCGGGGTGGCGTAGTCGCAGGAACCTTGTTGTATCCAGAACCTGACATGGTGATGATCCATGATGCTCTGGTGAGTGAGGCCAAGCGCGAACTTGACCTAGCCGGCATCGATCGTCTCTACGATCCGGACAAGGTCATGATGGTGAGCGACCACGACGTGCTCTATGGAAGCGCTAGGGCTGCAGAACGTGGGGCCTTCAATCGCAAGGCAGCCAAGACTTGGAAAATTAAGAATTTCTACGATGCTGGTCAAGGCGGCCATGGGCATATCTTCCCCATGGAAAACGGCCTGGTACTGCCCGGCATGTTTTATTTCGACAATGACACTCACGCCACAAACGCGGGTGCGGTCGGCGCTTTCGGGATGCGGGTCGGAAACGAGATATCGCGGGTTCTTGGCACGGGTACGACTTGGTTAACAGTGCCAGAAACAGTACGACTAGAACTACGCGGCCTATTGCCCAAAGGCGTTCAAGCGCGTGACATCGGCTTTTACATGGCGCGTGAAATAAAAGCAGGACGCCTCAATTTCGATCTCGACTATCGGATTCTTGAATATGCCGGGGACCTAGAACAGTTCGGGCTTGGTGCTCGCGTTGCACTGTGCAGCACAGCCACTGAAATGCGCGCTGCAGGGGTCTTCGTCCCCCCCTCACAGCGCGTACTGGACTACTGCACAGCGCACGCAAAGCGCGCTTTCCATCCCGTTTATTCAGACTCAGACGCAAACTACGAAACCTGTGCAAGCATAGATCTAACGGCCCTCCAGCCACAAGTTGTGCTGCCGGGCAATGTCGTCAATTCAGTCGACGTCGGTGAGACTGTTGGAGTCGCAATTGACCACGCATTCATCGGCTCGTGCGGATCTGGAATGTATGAAGACCTCATCACTGCTGCGAGCTTCTTAAAAGGGAAAAAAGTAGCCTCCGGCGTACGACTGTTTATTGTTCCTGGCTCGGAGCGCTCGACCAAGCGAATTCTTGAAGATGGTTTATTGAAGATCTTCCTCGATGCCGGAGCGATCGTTCTCCCTGCCGGTTGTGGTCCTTGTAACGACGCAGTGGTTGGACCCATGGCCTCCGGTGAGGTATCGATGTCGACGGCAACCAACAACAATACGGGTCGCTTCGGTCCCACCAATGCACGCTTGTTTCTGGGTAGCCCGGGAACCGTCGCGGCCTCAGCCATATGCGGGAAAATTACCGATCCGCGTAGTGCCCAACAAGATGAAGCGATGCAGCGACTGACGGAGAACTGTTATGCCTAAATTCTCTTGGATTCTGCAAGGCCGGTGCTACAAACTCGGTCACGACGTTGCACACGCAGGCGGCGTGATTCCCGCGTACTTAATCACTGCACGCGAAACTGATCCAGCGGTGATAGTTCCTCATCTCTTTGAACAGACGGACCCCGGCTTCTCTACTCGCTGCCGAGCGGGAGACATCATCGTGACAGGTCGGAACTTTGGGATGGGACAAAAGGCGACCGGCTATATCGCCATGCATGCCTTGGGTTTAGGTCTACTTTGCGAGTCGATGTCGGTTCAAGCCCATCGCGCGTCAATCGCAGAAGGCTTGCGAGTCCTGCCCAAGTGCCCTGACATTCTGGAAATATGCGAGACAGGCGATGAGCTTGAGGTCGATTTCAGCTCAGGCCGCTTCGTCAACAAAACACGTGGCCTAGAGCATGTCTTCAGCCCTAGCCCTGAAGCACTCCGTGATCTTGTATCGCACGGTGGTACCGCCGGATGGCTAGCCAATTGGTGGCAAACCTCTGGAAAAAATGAGCATCCAAGCACCTAGCCTTTCGACGCAGTCCATTCATTGAACTTCTTTTAAAAAGCGATCCGTTATGTCCATTTTTCGTCTTATCGCAATACTCACTGTGGGGGCCGTTTTAAATGGCGGCTTCGCCTTACCTGCAGCTGCGCAAAATTCCCCACCCCCGTATCCGAATGGCCCTGTCCGTTTTATCGTCCCGGCGACTGCGGGTGGCACGACCGACATACTAGCGCGCCTCGTCGCCAAGCATCTGGCAGACGCTTGGCGTGTCTCGGTGACAGTCGAAAACCGGGCTGGTGCAGGTGGCGTAGTAGGTGCCTCCGTACTCGTAGCATCTCCGCCAGACGGGCAGACTGTGCTGTTCGTGCCCAGTGCATTTGGTGTGCGTTCAGCCATCGACCCCAACCTTCGCTACGATCCTTTACATGACCTCGCCGGGATCGGACTTGTCGCCCGGGCACCCAGCTTTTTAATCGTATCGCCATCCCTCGGGGTGAAGTCAGTTACTGAGCTTGTGGCACTTGGCAAATCATTACCGCAGGGATTGGAGTTTGGATCGGCTGGTGTAGGCAGTACAGCTCACCTGCACGGTGCGCTGTTCGCCAACATGGGCGGTTTTAAGTCGTTGCACGTGCCCTTCAAAGGTACGCCTGAGGCGGTATCTGAAGTCATGGCCGGACGTCTGAAGTATGCATTTTCACCGGGACCAAATGCTTTGCCGCTGGCGAAAGATGGAAAAATTCTTGTACTCGCCAGCAGTTCAGCAGCAGGTACTAAATTTTTGCCTGGCGTGCCAACAGTGGCCCAATCCGGATTGCCAGGCTATGAAGGTGAAGACTGGTTTGGCGCATTGGTTCC
>CANCCE010000231.1 GCA_947374505.1 Comamonadaceae bacterium
CGGCACGCCACGCTTCCGGCTGAGACGACCCAATTTCGGGTTGAGGTGAAGGCCTTTCTCAAGTCGAGTTTTGAACCCACACCGCCGGACATCCGTTCCCGTTCATGGATGGGGTTTGATGCGGCTTTCAGCCGCAAACTCGCCGCACGCGGTTGGGTCGGCGTGACCTTGCCGGCCCGGTTTGGCGGTGCCGAACTGGATGCGTTTTCGCGCTTCGTTTTGGTCGAAGAACTGCTGGCCGCTGGTGCGCCTGTGTCTGCGCACTGGATCGCTGACCGCCAGAGCGGACCGCTGATCAACAAATTTGGAACGGATGCACAGCGCCAGTTTTACCTGCCAAAAATATGTGCAGCAGAGGCTTTTTTCTGTATCGGCATGAGCGAGCCCAATGCGGGCTCAGACCTCGCCAGTGTGGGTACGCGCGCTACGCGTTGTGAGGTGAACGGTATCAGGGGCTGGCGACTGAGTGGTCGCAAGGTGTGGACGACCAATGCGCACCACTGCCATTACATGATTGCCTTGGTGCGCTCGTCTGGTGAGCCGCAAGATCGGCAAACAGGTTTGTCCCAGTTCATCGTTGACCTGTCGCTGCCTGGCGTCACGGTGCGGCCGATTCGGGATCTTTCGGGCGACGCGCATTTCTCTGAAGTGTTCTTTGACGATGTGCTGCTGGCCGATGACGCCTTGGTTGGCAACGAAGGAGACGGCTGGGCACAAGTCAATGCCGAGCTGGCATTTGAGCGCAGCGGCCCCGAGCGGATTTACTCCAGCATTGTGCTGCTGGAGCACTGGATTGACTGCCTTCGAAGCAGCGCGGATGCGACTGCGCATGTCGCCACCATCGGGCGCTTCGCGACGCATTTGGCCACCTTGCGCAACATGTCCATCGCCGTCACCGGCAAGCTGGTGAACGGCGAAAGCCCGGTTGTCGAGGCGGCGCTGGTCAAGGACATTGGCACTGAATTTGAGCAAAGTATCCCGGCCCTCATTGAAGCGGCTATCGGGCTGAATCCTGATGCACCGGTGGACGCCGACCTGTACCGCACGCTGGCCTATGTGAGCCAGATGGCACCCACCTATTCCCTGCGTGGCGGTACGCGCGAGATCTTGCGCGGCATGATTGCGCGCGGTTTGGGCTTGCGCTAAGAAGGAACAGATCCTATGTTTGCAGAAGCCATTGACGATATTCTCAAAGACCAGTGCACCCCGGCCGTGGTCCGGGCGGTTCAAGCGGGCGAGTCCCCGGCAGCGCTGTGGGACGCGATTGCCAGTGCCGGATTTTTGGAGCTCTTAAGCGCTGAGGCAGACGGCGGTGCTGGCCTGTCGCTGGCTGAGCTTTTTCCGGTCTTGCGCAGTTTTGGTCACTACACCGTACCGGTGCCGGTGGCGCAAACCATCGTGGCGCGTGCGCTGGTGGGTTCACAACTCGTGTTGCCGGCTGGCATGGTCACGCTGGCGCAGACGTTTCAGCGGCAGGCGAGTGGCGCCATCCGCTGCGCGTTGACGCCGTACGGGATGCTGGCGGACTTCGTTCTCACCCGCGATGGCGATGGCTTGTTGCTGTTACCTTGTGCCTCAGCGAAGTGCGTGGGCACGGGAGTTCAACACTGTCTGACGGCAACACTGACGTGGCCTGATGACCGCAGCGCGACCCGTGTTGAGCACGGCGGCGCCATGTTGCCTGTCTTTGCTGCTGCGCTGCATGCTGCGCTGCTGAGCGGGGCCATGAACCGTGTTTTCGAGATGACGCTGCAGTATTGCAACGACCGTGTTCAATTCGGAAAATCGCTCGGCAAGTTTCAAGCGGTACAGCATCAGTTGAGCGTGATGGCCGAGCACACAGCCGCCGCATCAATGGCCGCTGAAGCCGCATTTCAGGGCACTGAAAACGCGCCATCTCTGCTGGCAGCTGCTATGGCCAAGTCGCGTACCAGTGAAGCTGCGGTGTTGGTCGCCTCCGTCGCCCACGCGCTGCATGGTGCGATTGGCGTCACTGAGGAATACGACCTGCAGCTGTTGACCCGCAGTCTGCATGAGTGGCGCACCGCCCACGGCTCTGAAGCCTACTGGAACACAGTGATCGGGCAGCAGGTGTTGGCTAGCGAGATGTCGCTGTCTGATTTCGTTCGATCTGTATGAAAACTATCTTCATTGCGTGAAAGGAAAAGAGATGACTGGTCCGCTCAAAGGTCTTCGTGTGTTGGACCTCACCACCGTGTTGATGGGGCCCTACGCCACACAACTTTTGGCCGACATGGGGGCCGACGTGGTGAAGATCGAGCCGCCGTCGGGCGACACCGTACGGGGCATTGGCCCGATGCGCAACCCCGGCATGGGCTTCATTTTTTTGCACGTCAATCGCAACAAACGAAGCTTGGTGCTTGATTTGAAGCAAGCCGAAGGTCTGGAAGCCTTCTACCGATTAGCCCGCACTGCAGATGTCGTGGTTTACAACATCCGGCCGCAAGCGATGAAGCGTCTGGGGATTCATTACGAACGTCTCAAGGCTGAAAATCCCGGCATTATTTACGCGGGGCTTTATGGTTACAGCGAAACGGGTCCTTATGCCGGCAAGCCTGCTTATGACGACTTGATTCAAGGCGCTTGTGCTGTGCCTCACCTGATGGCCGAGTCGTCAGGCGGTGAACCACGTTATGTGCCTTTGACGCTGGCAGATCGCACCGTGGGCTTGATGGGCTCCAACACTATTCTTGCTGCCGTGGTTTCGCGGGCGCGCACGGGGGAAGGTCAAGAAATTGAAATTCCTATGTTCGAGACCATGGTGCAGTACGTCATGAGTGACCATTTGTCTGGTGAAACATTTGTGCCGCCGATTGGCCCGAGTGGTTATCCCAGGTTGCTGGTCAAAGAGCGCAAGCCCTATAAGACGTTGGACGGATATGTCTGTGTGCTGGTCTACAACGACCGCCAGTGGCAAGCCTTTTTAGGTCTGATTGGAAAGCCGGAACTCTTCAAAGAGGACCCGCGCTTTGGTGGCATCGGGGCGCGCACCAAACACATCGACGAACTCTATGCCATGGTCGGCCAGGCAATGGCCACCAAGACCAACGTCGAATGGCTGCACTTGCTGGAAGGGGCTGACATTCCCTGTATGCCACTGCAAGACATTGACAGTCTGATCGACGACCCGCATTTGAAGGCGATTGGCATGATCAAAACGGTCACGCATCCGACAGAAGGCGAGATACGCCAGATCGGCGTCCCGGTGAAGCTGTCGGCAACGCCCGTGTTGACAGAACAACGCCCGGCGCCGGGCTTAGGGCAGCACAGCGAAGAGATATTGAGCGAGGCAGGTTTTACACAAGATGAAGTGCGGGCCTTGCAGGCGCAGGGTGCAACACTGGCCTACAACGCTCCCAAATTGTTTCCCGGTCCATTGGTTTGCGCATAAGCAGAGGAATCTATGAAAGCTGTTGTTGTTAATCGTCTCGCCCGCTCTGATGCACCTGACATCCCTTTGCTGATCGACAGCGAGCTGCCGGACCCGGAGGTCAAGTCGCATGATTTGCTGGTTCGTGTTGAAGCCATCGCCGTCAACCCCCTTGATTTAAAAATGGCCCGTGGCAAACAGTCACCTCAGAGCCCGGACCGTGTTTTGGGGTGGGACGTCGCTGGCACGGTGGTGGGCATGGGCCCAGAGGTTGCTGGCTTTCAATTGGGCGATGAGGTGTTTTATGCCGGTAGCGTTCTGCGTCCCGGCGGCTGCAGCGCACTGCATGCAGTCGATGCGCGCTTGGTTGGGCACAAACCCAAGACATTGAGTTTCATTCAGGCGGCAGCGCTGCCACTGTCTAGCTTGGCAGCTTGGGAGGGTCTGTTTGACCGGATGCGACTGCCGAGGGGCGCCCTTCAACAACCAGCCACATTGCTTGTCTTGGGTGGCGCGGGCGGCGTGGGTTCGATGGCTTTGCAAATTGCCGCCAAGCTGACCGACCTGCGAGTTGTTGGCACCGCATCCCGTCCTGAGTCGCAGCTGTATTGCAAGGACATGGGGGCCACCGATGTGGTCAATCATTTGCAGCCGTTGTTGCCGCAATTGAAATCGTTGGGCGTGCCCTTGGTTGATTTTGTGTTGTGTCTCACAGACCCTTCGCCACTGATGTCCCAGTTCGTCGAGATCCTTGCGCCGCAGGGCCACGTCTGTGCATTGGTAGAGGCCTCTGCAGATTTACCGATGAATTTGCTGCGTGGGAAAAGCATCACTTTCAGCTGGGAGGGCATGTTCACCCGATCGAACTTCAAAACGTCCGACATGCACAAGCAGGGCGACATCCTCAACGAAATTTCTGCGCTGGTGGATGCCGGCGTTTTAAAGTCAACACTTCAGGTTGATCTTGGCGCTATCA
>CANCCE010000232.1 GCA_947374505.1 Comamonadaceae bacterium
CTGGCGGCGCTGGCCGTTGCAACGGCAAAACGCAAAGACGACTTTTTGGCCATGCTCGGCCACGAGCTGCGCAACCCGCTGGCGGGCATCAGCTCTGCCGCACGGCTGTTGGTGCATCCCGCGTTGGATCAGCGTGGCCTGACGGAGAACGCCAACATCATCCACCGCCAAGCCGCGCACATGATGAATTTGATCAGTGACTTGCTAGACGTCTCGCGGGTGACCCGGGGTGAGGTCGTGATCGCGAAAGAGCCGGTTGACTTGCTTGAGGTGATGCATGCCGCCGTCGAGCAGGTGAGCGCGCTGGTCGAGCACCGCGAGCACCAGCTGGTCTTGAACTTGCCCACGGCACCCGTGTGGGTGCTGGGCGACAAAACCCGCTTGGTCCAGGTGGTCACCAATTTACTGGTGAACGCCGCACGCTACACGCCGCCCAAAGGCGTGTTGACTTTGACTTTGGCGATGTCGTTGACCGACGACCAAGTGCAACTGAGTGTGCAAGACAACGGCATAGGCATCACGCCAGAGCTGGCCGCAAATGTGTTTGAAATATTCGTGCAAGCCAAGCGCAGCACCGATGGGGTGATGGGCGGACTGGGCTTGGGCTTGTCTTTGGTCAAAAGCATGGTCGAGGCGCATGGCGGCCAAGTCAGCGTGCACAGCGCCGGGCTGAGCCAGGGCAGCACCTTCAGCGTGACCTTGCCAATCAGTGCTCAGGCTCAGGCTCAGGCTCAGGCTCAGGCTCAGGCTCAGGCTCAGGCTCAGGCTCAATGTGTAACAGAGGCCAAGTCATTGGATATTTTGTTGGTCGACGACAACCGGGATGCCGCGCAACCGCTGGCGATGTTTCTGGAGTTTGAGGGCTATCGGGTGGTCATGGCCCACACGGGGCAAGAGGCCATGCAACAAGCCCAGCAGAAGCGTTTTGACGTCGCCATTTTGGACATCGGCTTGCCCGACACAGACGGCTACACCTTGGCGCGCCAGTTCAAAGCGATCCCGCAGCAGTCAGCCGCCAGGTTGGTCGCGGTGACCGGTTATGGCACGGCGCAAGACATTGCCAGAGCCCACGACGCGGGTTTCGATCAGCACATCGTCAAGCCTATTGATATCGATCTGCTGTTAGAGGAACTGCAGCAGGTGGTTCAACGGGCCGTTCACTGAGCTGGGTTGAGACGACCAGTGCATCGGCTTGGGTGGCATCTTGGCGGGTGCGCCAATGACCTTCGCTTGGCGCGTTGAGCGGCGTTTCCCAGTGCAAGCACTTTTCATCACGCAACATCAGGGCGCAGTCAAAGGCAGACTGCGGCGTTGAAAAATAGAAGCCCTGCATCTCGTCACAAGCGCGGTCACGCAGCATGTCGAGTTGCTCGGGGGTTTCAACCCCCTCGGCCACCACTTTGAGTTTCAGACTGTGGGCCAAACTGATGATGGCCCAGGTGATCGCCGCATCGTCCGAGTCAGGGCTCAAGTCGCGGATAAAGGTGCGGTCGATTTTGAGGGTGTCCAACGGAAAGCGCTTGAGGTAAGACAGACTGGAATAGCCGGTTCCAAAATCATCAATCGACAAACTCAGACCGTAAGACCGAAAGCGCTCTAGTAGCGAGGCGGTCATGGCTGGGTTGCGCATCAAGCTGGACTCGGTGATTTCAAACTCCAGCAGCGTCGGGTCGACGCCGGTCTTGGCGAGCATGGCCTGTACCTGCACATCCAAGTCGGGTGCCGAGAACTGGCGTGGTGACAAGTTGACTGAGACACGCGGCACGCGCAAGCCGTCGGCTTGCCAGCGGATGATTTGTTCGGCGACGCGGTTCAACACCCATTCGCCGACATGCACAATCGTCCCGGTTTCTTCCAGCAGGGGAATAAATTCAGTCGGGCTGACCACGCCGCGCTCGGGGTGCCGCCAACGCAGCAAGGCTTCAAAGCCGCAGATCTGGCCGTCCAGCAAGTCGACCTTGGGCTGGTAGAGCAAGAAAAACTCGTCTCGCGCCAAGGCCCCGCGCAGCAGCATGTCAAATTCGAGCCGCTCTGCTTCGTCGGCATTCATGTCGTCGCTGTAAAAGTGGAAGTCGTTGCGGCCGGCTTCTTTGGCGCTGTACATGGCGCGGTCTGCGCTGCGCACCAAGGTGGCTGGGTCAGCGCCGTTTTCAGGGTAAATCGCCGCACCCATGCTGCCCGTGACGTAGGCCTCTTGGCCGTTCAAGTCAAAGGGCTCTGACAGCTGTGCCAAGATTTTTCGCCCCACCAGTTCGGCATCGCTGGTGTGTTCCAAGCCCGGCAAAATAAGCGCAAATTCATCCCCTGAGAGCCGGGCCACCGTGTCGCCTGCGCGCAGACAAGAGGTCATGCGCTGTGCCGCTTGCACCAAAAGCATGTCGCCTGCGGGGTGGCCGAGCGTGTCATTGACTTGTTTGAAGCGGTCCAAGTCGAGGTAAATCAAACCCAAACGCGTGCCTTGGCGCTGCGCTGTTTTAACGGCCAATTGCAAGCGGTCCAGCAGCAAGCTGCGATTCGGCAAGCCGGTCAGGTTGTCGTACTGCGCCAAGTGAACCAGCTGCTCGCGCGATCGGGTTTTTTCCATGGCCACGGTCAATATGTTGACCATGTTGGCAAGGAAACTGCGGTCTGAGTCGGTGATGTGTCGGCCATCTTTGGAGGCCACTGCCAGCGTCAGGCTATATTTTCCCGAATCAACCGAATCAACCGAATCAACCGAATACACGTGCGAGTCGTTGAGCTGGTTCTCTGCCAGCATCGCGGGCAACAAGCGAAAGGTGGAGCGGGTAAGACCGCTTGCGCTGCCACCCATGACTTGCGGCATGTCGCGATCCAGCCACTCTGCGGCCCAACCTGAGCCGGCCAACAGATAGGGTTCGGTTCGCTCGGGGGTGCGCACCACCAAAGCTGAATGGCTGGCCTGCAGTCCGCTTCTGGCGGCTTCGACTATTTTGTTCACCAGCCCACTGAAGTCTTGATCTATCAGCGCCTGATGGCCTAATTCAGCCAGTAAATTTTGCCGGCGAACCTGGTCGAGCAAATCGCTTTCAGATTTTTTCTGCGCGCTGATGTCGATGTCAATGCAGATGAACTTTTCCACCTGCGCGCTCGCGTCAAAAATTGGCACGATGCTGCGCTGGTGCCAATAGCTGTGGCCCAGCGGTTCGTGAATCTCCACCTCGCCATGCCAGATTTGCGGCGATGGTTGCCAGTCATCCACCGCGCAGAAGTCGTAGGAACCGATGTCCTGCAAGCGCCGTCCCTGCAAGATGCTGAGCGGCAGGCCAACTGCCGCGATGAAGCTGTCGTTGGCATAAGTCAGTCGGCCTTCTGGGCTGAGCTCACAAACGATGGTCGCTTCGTCCATGGCTTTTTTGTGCTGAATGAGCGTGTCCATCAGCACATCAATGCGCTGGCCAAACTGCGCCCGCAATGTGCCGGCGGTGCGGTTGATGACGGCGATCGCCTGTTTGATTTCCAGCGGTGCATCGGCTGACATGTCAGCTTGCGGATTGACAACCCCGGCCAGCACCTCGGCTTCGTAGGCCTGTAGGTGGTCAAGATTGCCCAGCCAACGCCGCAGCATGACACGCATGATGACGAGTCCAAGGCCCAAGCCGAGCAGCACGAAGGCCGTCATGTTGAGTGTCAAACGCCATTGTTGGTTGGCGATTTGAGTGGTGTTGAAGCGCAGCGTCAATTGGCCATATTCGCGGCCACCGGCGCGCACCGAATGGTGGACCTCGGACAGGCGCGAGTTCACTGCCGCCAGCAGCCACCCGGGGGCATGAAGTTCGAACGGTACGATCGACTGGATTGAACCGCCGAGCTTGTCCTCGTACACGGCTTCGCTCAGCGGCGAGTCGGGGACCATGGCGGCGAGGGTGCGTTGAATGGTGTCGAAGTCGCCGATGACCGCGCTGCTGGACAGCGTGGGCATCGACAAATCCACCATTTTTTGCACGATGTTCTGGTCCTCGTCAATCAGCGCCGAAAAGCGCTTGGCCATCAACAGGCCAAAGCCGGTCAAACCAAGCACCAGAACTGACACAGCGTAAATCAGGAAAACGCGTAAAGCCAAAGACTCTGGCAGCAACCAGCGCTTGCACCGTTGTACAAAAAAACGAAGAGGATTCATCGCCAGGTTCTGCGGGTGGTGTTAACGCAAGCTGGCCGGTACGCGGCGGTAAAAGTCGCGGTAGGCGGCGTAGTCGGCGTCAGTGCCCGGCACAAACGTGAGCGGTATGTTGGCCTGGGCGGCGTTGGCGGCGGCCTCTAGCACTTTCAGGCCGACCGGGTCTTTGTGCATGCCAAGGAAGGCTTTGGCC
>CANCCE010000233.1 GCA_947374505.1 Comamonadaceae bacterium
GACACCGAAGTGCAGCTCCGCGCCGACGAGAACGCGCCTTACGGCAAGGTCATCGAGGTGCTCGGCGTGGCGCAAAAAGCCGGACTGACACGCATCGGCTTTGTGACCGACGCCCCCGCAGCGTCAGCCATTGCAGCCAGCCCCTGACCTCTACTGACCACCCGCCAGCGCAAGACCTAAAATCAGCCCTTTTCGGCTGACCAGATTTATCAGCCTCACCCGCTTCATTCGATTTACCCGGTTTCTCATGCAAGACAAATATCAGCACCTCGACGTCGAGCGCAACGCGCAAGCCCAATGGACGGCCGTCGATGCCTACCGCGTCACCGAAGACACCACCGGCAAAAAGCCCAAGGGCAAGTACTACGCTTGCTCCATGCTGCCCTACCCCAGCGGCAAGTTGCACATGGGCCACGTGCGCAACTACACCATCAACGACATGCTCACGCGCTACCTGCGCATGAAGGGCTACAACGTCCTGATGCCGATGGGTTGGGACGCTTTTGGTCTGCCGGCAGAAAACGCCGCGCTGAAAAACAATGTGCCGCCCGCGCAGTGGACCTACGACAACATCGCCTACATGAAAAAGCAGATGCAGGCGATGGGTCTGGCGGTTGACTGGAGCCGCGAAATCGCCACCTGCGACCCGACTTATTACAAGTGGAACCAGTGGTTGTTTTTGAAGATGCTCGACAAAGGCATCGCCTACCGCAAGACGCAAGTCGTCAACTGGGACCCGGTCGACATGACCGTCTTGGCCAATGAGCAAGTGATCGACGGCAAGGGCTGGCGCACCGGTGCGGTGGTTGAAAAACGCGAGATCCCGGGCTACTACCTGAAGATCACCGACTACGCGCAAGAACTGCTGGACCACGTGCAGGTTGGCAACGACAAGGCCACGCTGTCGGGCTGGCCGGAGCGCGTGCGCTTGATGCAAGAGAACTGGATCGGCAAGAGTGAAGGCGTGCGTTTTGCGTTCACGCATGACATTCGTGATGCGGCTGGAGATCTGCTGACTGAGGGCAAGATGTATGTCTTCACGACGCGTCCGGACACCATCATGGGCGTGACTTTTTGCGCTGTCGCACCTGAGCATCCGCTGGCCTTGCACGCGGCGGCTACACAGCCAAAGCTGGCGGCGTTTTTGGAAGAATGCAAGTCGGGCGGCACGACGGAAGCTGAGCTCGCCACGCAAGAGAAAAAGGGCATGCCGACGGGGCTTTTTGTGGCGCACCCGTTGACCGGTGAGCAGGTCGAGGTGTGGGTGGGCAACTATGTGCTGATGTCATATGGCGACGGCGCGGTGATGGGTGTGCCGGCGCATGATGAGCGCGACTTTGCGTTTGCCTTGAAGTATTCGTTGGTGATCAAGCCGGTCGTATCTTTGGCGGCTTCACTTGCTTCGGCTAAATCGGACGGGGCATCCACTGCGCCGGGTTCCTCATACGCAGGCTCAAAATCGTCACCCGGCGCAGCGGACACCCCATCCTTGCGCGTTTTCGATGCGGCTGTTTGGCACGATTGGTACGCTGAGAAGGGTGCTGGTATTGCGGTTCATTCAGGGCCGTTTGATGGTTTGGCTTTCAAACCTTGCGTCGATGCTGTGGCGGCTGCGTTGGTAGCCAAAGGTTTGGGCGAGAAAAAGACCACTTGGCGTTTGCGCGACTGGGGCGTCAGCCGTCAGCGTTATTGGGGCACGCCGATTCCGATCATTCATTGCGCTGAGCATGGCGCCGTGCCGGTGCCTGAAAAAGACCTGCCGGTGATCTTGCCGCAGGACTGCGTGCCGGATGGCTCTGGCAATCCGCTGGTCAAGCACGTCGGCTTTCATTCGGGGGTGGTCTGTCCTTTGTGCAGTCAGCCGGCGCGGCGCGAAACAGACACGATGGATACCTTTGTCGATTCGTCGTGGTATTTCATGCGCTATTGCGATCCGAAAAACGAGCAACAGATGGTCGGTGCCGGCACCGACTACTGGATGCGCGACCAAGCTTTGGCCACCGGCGGCAGCGGCATGGACCAATACATCGGCGGCATTGAGCATGCCATCTTGCACCTGTTGTATGCGCGCTTTTGGATCAAGGTCATGCGCGATCTGGGTTTGGTCAAAATTGACGAGCCCTTCACCAAGCTGCTGACGCAGGGCATGGTGCTGAACCACATTTACTCGCGCAAGTCAGACAAAGGGGGCATCGAGTACTTTTGGCCGCAAGAAGTCGAAGACCTGCATGACGCCACCGGCAAAGTCATCGGCGCCAAGCTCAAAGAAGCCAAGGGCACGCTGCCCGCCGGCACGCTCATCACCTACGAAGGCGTGGGCACCATGAGCAAGAGCAAGAACAACGGCGTCGATCCGCAAGACCTGATTGGCAAGTACGGCGCCGACACCGCGCGCCTGTACACCATGTTCACCGCGCCGCCTGAAGCCACCTTAGAGTGGAATGACGCCGGCGTTGAAGGCTCTTACCGCTTCTTGCGGCGTGTCTGGAACTTTGGCGTCAAACTCTCAGGTTTGACCGCGCCAGAGGGCTCATCTGTCTCGCAGGACAAAGACACCAAGACGCTGCGGCGCGAAGTTTTCACCGTGCTCAAGCAGGTCGACTACGACTACCAGCGCATGCAATACAACACCGTGGTTTCAGGCGGCATGAAGATGCTGAACGCGCTGGAAGACTTCAAGGGCGAGATCCACACCGCATCGTTGGCCGCATTGCGTGAAGGCTTCGGCATCTTGCTGCGCTGCCTGTATCCCGCCACGCCGCACATTGCGCACGGTTTGTGGGCCGACCTCGGCTACGCTGAGCAACACGGCGACCTGCTCGACGCCGCTTGGCCCGAGGTCGACGACAGCGCACTGCAGCAAGACGAAATAGAACTCATGCTGCAAGTCAATGGCAAGCTACGCGGTTCGGTCACCGTGCCGGCTGGCGCGGACAAAGCCGCGATTGAAGCCGCCGCGCTGGCCTCAGAAGCCTTCATCCGCGCGGCCAATGGCGCGGCAGCCAAAAAAGTGATCGTCGTGCCCGGCCGGCTCATCAACATCGTCATCTGAACGAACGGGAACGTCATGCAACGTCGTCTTTTATGGCTGTCTGCGTCTGCAGTGGGTGCCAGCGCTTTACTGGCCTCGGCGGGTTGCGGCTTCAAGCTGCGTGCTGCACCTAACTTCGCCTTCAAGTCGATCTACGTCAACACGGCTGAAGGCTCGCCCTTGGGCAACCAGCTCAAACGCGTCCTAGCGTCCAACAATCTGCGGGTGGTCACAGACCCGCAGCAGATGATGACCTCTGACGTGATTCTGGATCCCTTGTTCGACCAGCGTCAAAAAGTTGTCCTCGCGATCAACGCTGCGGGGCTGGTGCGTGAATTCAAGTTGCGCCTGCTCTTTTCATTCAAATTGCGCACCCCCCAAGGCAGGGATCTCATTCCCCAAGCTGATTTGGAGCAGCAGCGCGACATCAGCTTCAACGAGACTGCTGTATTGGCCAAGGAAGCGGAGGAAGCACTGCTTTATCGGGATATGCAAAGTGACATCGTCCAGCAAGTCATGCGGCGTCTGGCTGCCGTGCAAGCGCCGTAAAACCACCATGCAACTGGCCAGCGCGCAACTCTCAGAACACCTTCAGCGCGGGCTGAAAAGCCTGTACGTCCTGCACGGCGATGAGCCCTTGCTGGTGCAAGAATGCGCCGATGCGCTGCGCGCCTTCGCACGCGCGCAGGGCTATACCGAACGCACGGTGCACACCGCGTCTGGCGCGCATTTTGACTGGAGCGAAGTGCTTGCCAGCGGCGGTTCGCTGAGCTTGTTTGCGGATAAGCAGATGGTTGAAATCCGTATCCCCAGCGGCAAGCCAGGCAAAGAAGGCTCGGTTGCACTACAGCAAATCGCAGAGCGTGCGCAAGGTGACGACTCGACCTTGACGCTGGTGCTGCTGCCCCGACTCGACAGCGCGACTGCCAAGGGCGCTTGGTTTGGCGCGCTGGAGAGCTACGGCGTCAGCATCAAGTTCGACCCGATTGACCGCCGCAACCTGCCGACTTGGATCGCCCAACGGATGCAACAGCACAGCCTGCAAGTCGCGCCCGGCGAAGAAGGCCAGCGCACGCTGCAGTTTTTTGCCGACCGGGTCGAAGGCAACTTGCTGGCGGCGCATCAGGAAATACAAAAACTCGCCCTTTTGTACCCGACCCTGAATCCGCGCCAGCCCACCGTGCTGAGTTTTGACCAAGTCGAAAACGCGGTGCTCAATGTCGCCCGCTACGACGTCTTCAAACTCTCTGAAGCCGTGCTCGCCGG
>CANCCE010000234.1 GCA_947374505.1 Comamonadaceae bacterium
GGCGCGCGCAAAGTCACGATGGCCATGTCGTCTATCGCGGCGATTTGCGCCGCGCTCAGCCAGCGGGCATCGCGGCGCAGCAGGTCGGCCAGCATCGGGGCCAAGTCCAGCGTTTGGCCGTCAATTTCGATGCCCAGACTCAGCAGCCAAGACCCTTCGCGTTCGGGGCTGACCAACAGCTTCCAGCGTTGCACCGGCACGCTTTCATGCGCAAAGCCGGGGAGCACCACCACCGACCAGCCCTTGGCTTGCAGCAGTGGTATCTGATCGGCCCAAAACTCCCCAAAGAAGGCCTCTTGCGGCAGCGTCCAGACCGAGCCAAGAACGGGGATGTGGTCATCACTGCGCCATTGAAAAGTGCTTTCTTCCAATGGCACAAAGCCCATCTCCCACACCAGATCCATGGCATCGTATTCGGCGGCCAGGTCGCGCTGCATCAGCATCGCTTTGCCAGCGGTATCGAACAGTTCTTGAATGGGCGGTGGACGGTTGTTGAGGATGGAGGTGGGGGCTGGCGTTTGCCAACGATCTCCTGCCACTGTCTGATAGGTCCAATCGAACTGGGCCAAGGTCACGCTGTCCCCGCGGGGACCGAGCTTCCCTTGGGGCTTTAGCCCCAATAAACCATGGCCACGGTCCAAGGTTTGCAGGGTGATGCGCGGAAGGAATTGGCCTGTGACCTGATGTTCACTCTCGTCCGCACCAGGTGGCAGATTGAGGGAGTTGTTGCGAAGGCTGGTCATGCGGAAATTGTGCCGCATGACTTTGTCAGCTCTAAGTTTTGTCACCGATGCGTGACTTCAGATTCCGGTCAGACCTTGGGCTGGTCCGGGCATGATTGACCCGATTGAATGATTGCAATCGCCTCTCATTTCAAAAGGGAAAATGTCGTCGGTGCCAATAGCGAGTTCATGACGTTCGCCACCAGGGGGCCGTCTTTTTCGCTATCTGCGCGTTTTGCCTTCCACTCTGGATCAGTTTGAAAGGCATTCCATTTGGTCTCTCGCTCTGCCATCGACTCCCATGCCAGCAAATAGGTGAGGTCATTGGAGGACTCTCCAACCAATGCAGTGAAGAATCCTACCGGCCTGATGCCATGCTTTTCCCACAGTGGCAGTGTGTCACTAACCATGCGGGACAGAAGTTTTGGCATGCAACCGGGCATAGCGCGGTAAACGCGTTGTTCATAAATCATCAAATATCTCGGGTAAATTTTGGTAATTGATGTCGGATCAGTCGTACCAATAAAGGCGGGTTGGGTTGTCGATGAGTAGCTTACGCATCAATGACTCGTCTTTGGTGAAGAGCGGAAGCAGGTCGACTAGTTTTCCGTCATCTGGCATTTCTCGAACATTAGGGTGTGGCCAGTCTGTGCCCCACAGAACTCTATCTGGCGCCGCCTCAATAAGTCTTCGCGCGAATGGTGCTGAATCTGCATACGGACCCCCTTGTGCTGCGGAGAGATCGGCGGAAATGCGTTCTGCACCGGTAACCTTCACCCACGCATTCTCATTTGTCCTCATCAGGTCAAGCAATAACTCAAATGGTTTTTGGTTTAATCCGTTTTTCACCATGGCTCGCCCCATGTGGTCGATGGCAAATGGCACTGGCAAGCCGAAAAGGAATTCACGGTATGTCACTAGATCCTCTGAGTCCAAATGCAAAACGAGGTGCCAACCAAGATGCTTGATTCTCTCAGCCATACGCTGAACAACGGCCAAGTCAGGCGCGCCGCCCAAGTGCTGAACGAAGTTGAATCGTACAGAACGTACGCCGCCACGGTGTAGTGCCGACAACTCTGCATCAGTAACGCCCGCCGCAACCATGGCAACACCCCTATAAGTGTCGGGCGACTGTGCAATCGCATCTAGCATCGCGCTGTTGTCATGACCGTGCACACTGGCTTGCACTAAGACGACCCGATCAATGCCAAGTAACTTGTGCAGTGCACGCAAACGCTCTGCAGGTGCGTCGGGCGGCGTATAGGTGCGATTCCCGGAAAAAGGGAAGCGGTCACCTGGACCGAATACGTGGCAATGTGCGTCACAGGCACCGGCAGGTAGGCGATAGGTTGGACGGCTTGGATTTGGATGTGGGGGTTGGATGGTCGTAGTCATATTTTTTTGTTCCTTGATATCTCATAGAGGTCGATTTTATTGCCGCGGTATGCCGGCTTTCTCGATAACCTGAGACCATCTTTGAATTTCAGTTTGCAGAAGTGCTGCCATCTGTTCTGGCGTGCTGCCACGAACGTCAAGTGACAGATCCATTAAGCTTTTTTTCACTTCGGGTGAGGACAGGGCGGCATTCGCAGCATGATTTAGCTTGCTAATCAACGTCGGAGGTGTGCCACCAGGGGCACCCATCCCGTTCCAACCCCTCACGCCGAAGTTCGGAACGCCGTTCTCTGCGGCTGTTGGTACTTCCGGAAGATCGGGGCTACGTACATCTCCCAATATGGCCAAGGCATGCAGTGCTTTGCCTTTGATTTGACCGACTATTGGCGCGACAACTTCGACTGCTGCATCAATGTCGCCAGAGCGCAACGCGATCACAACGGCCGGCGTGCCGTTGAATGGAACGATTTGGGCATCGATGCCTGCGCTGCTTTTAAACATCTGTGCAACCAGGTTTTGTGTGCTGCCAACATTGATGGAGCCAATGTTGAGGCGACCTGGGTTGGCACGTGCATAGGCCAGTAAATCAGGGAGTGACTTGAATTTTGAGTTCGGGCTGGTCACCATGACCATGTCGAAGTATGCAAGGGTCGTGATGGGCGCCAAGTCTTTCAGCGTGTCGTATGGAAGTGACTTGAACATGCTGGCTGTCACTGCAACGCTGTTGGTCATGAGTAACAGGGTTAGACCGTCTGGTGGCGCTTTCGCTACTGCATTTGTTGCCACAACACCACCGGCGCCAGGCTTGTTATCAATCACTATTGGCTGACCCATGAACTCTGACATCTTCTGAGCCACGATGCGAGCTGTTAGATCACCAGCGCCACCAGGGCCGAACGGCACTACGAATCTGATGCTTCGGCCTGTTGATTGAGCCTGTGCCGGCAGTACTGCACCGGAGATTACGAGTAAAGATAGCACTACGCGGGCAAGAATTGAACTGAACATAGGGTGCCTCTGTTGTTTTTAAATTCGTTTTTTCAAGTACATCAATTCATACGAAAACCGGTTTCAGTCTGCGAGAAAATGCGTTCAACACGCCATAAACAGTCAGGTATCGGGCGCATAGGCAATTGCATCGTTAACAACCTATTCGCAGGTCCCTCCCCTCAGACAGTCGGGCGGTAAAGGCTAACGGCATTGCTCCACAAGGCCTTGCCGGCCAACTGGGTGCCCAAGACGTTGCGCAGCAAAGTTATGTCAGCCGGCTCGAAGGGCCGCTTTGCCCGGGTGGAGGGCAGGTCCGTGCCGAACATCAACGCATCAGGATTCCGGGCGGCGATGCGCTCAATCGCTTTCGGTATGTTCATGCTGACACGGCCAAACCCGGTGACCTTGATGCGCGCGCCTGCATCCACGAGGTCGAGCACCACTGGCAGACCTGCTTCCGTCATCCCCATGTGGTCAATCACAATTTGCGGAAGTTTGGAAAGCTTTGTGACATGGGGTCGTAGCGCAGCAGCGTCGGCATATATTTCTGCATGCCATTTGCCGCCAGCGTGGGCACGGTTAGCCAGGGACACGATGTCGTCTACGCTGTCGATGCTGCCGCGAAAAAGATTGAACCTGAGTGCGCGAACGCCTATTGCGGCAAGGCTGGCAATTTCGGCATCGGGTATATCCGCTGCCACTTGTGTGACGCCTACCCAACGAGGTCCCAGCCGAGGAAGCAATGCACGCAGGTAGGTTTGGTCGTTGCCATGAAACGAGCCAGACACGATGGCCCCTGCCGTGACACCCAGCGGACGCGTCTGTTGCTGATAGTCCTCCAGAGGGAATGACGGTGGGGTGTAGCCTTGGTTGGCGATGATGGGGTAGCGCGTGTCGATGATGTGGCAATGCGCGTCGAAGATGTCCGTGCGCGAAGTCGGTGTGGCGCAGCCAGCCATAGCAAGGCCGGTGAATGCGCCAGTGCCCAGCAAAAAGCGACGGCGTTGAATGTCTGTAGTCATGTGGTCTTGTTTGGATGGATCGTTGATGTCATCTGGGAACTTCACTTGACTGAGTCGGTGCCCGCAAGGCCCATGACTTTGTGGATACATGCCGCCACCAGGACGGGCGCTTCCAGCGGCGTGTAGTGGCGTGTGCC
>CANCCE010000235.1 GCA_947374505.1 Comamonadaceae bacterium
GCATACAGGGCTTCGGCACCGGTAACACACAGCACAATGGCGCCCAAAATAAGGAAGGTGGTGCCCGGGCTGTTCCACATGAAGAGCAGCGCGTAATGCGGGCTCAGGGCCTTCAAAATCGCCGGATTCTCGGCGATTTGAAGCGCACCCAAGACGCCGATGGCGACAAACCAGACCAAGGTGATGGGGCCAAAAAATTTGCCAATACCGGCGGTACCGCGCTTTTGCACGATGAAGAGGATGAGCAGAATCACCAGAGTCAAGGGAATGACATATTGGGTGAAGGTGGGTGAGACGATTTCCAGGCCTTCAACTGCCGACAGAACTGAAATCGCCGGTGTGATGACGCCATCGCCATAAAAAAGCGCTGCCCCGAACATGCCGACCACCAACAGTCGCCGCCGCAAGACGGGTTGGTCCTTGACGGCGTTGGATGCCAGCGCCAGCAAGGCCGCTGTGCCGCCTTCGCCATGGTTGTCAGCCCGCAGCACCAGCAACACATATTTGACAGAAACGATGACCGTCAGCGTCCAGAAAAAGATCGACAAAATGCCGAAGATGTTGACAGGGTTCAAGTCCACGTGGCCGGTGGCAAAAACTGTTTTCACCGCGTACAGGACGCTGGTGCCGATATCGCCGTAAACGATACCAATGGCGCCGAGGGTCAGCGCCGTGAGGGAGGATTTTGAGCTGGTCACAAAGAATTCCCCCTCGCCTATGATCGGGCCGATGTGGGGCGCCGGTCAAGCTGGGGGAATGGTTGCTGATGGGATCGCTATCTTGCTCTCAAGCTGGACTGGCGTCAGTGAGGGGAAACCGCAGCAGGCTAAAAAAATTGAGTTTTGTTGCACTGCAACAACTAGTTCTGGCTGGTCACATGGCGCTTGGCGATGATCGTTCCATCGACAAGCATCCAATGATCTGCAGATCAGTCGTAAACCTCTGCGTCAGGGTCGGTGGCTTCCAACTCGTAGCTGGCCGCCAGCATGGCGAGGCGGCCGATGACGCCGTACATGTAAAAACGGTTGGGGCTACTGGAGCCGGGTTTTTGCCCCGGTTGCGGCAAGCGGCCGCTGTCGACAAAGGCCAGAGGGACATAGCTGGCACCCGGGGCATTCAGGTTTTCGTCAACGCCGCGCTCAGCGTGGACGCGGTAAAACCCACCCACTACATAGCGGTCCATCATGTAAACCACCGGCTCGGCCACCGCATCGTTGACGCGCTCGTTGGTCAGCACGCCTTCCTGGATGATGACTTCGGACAGCGCTTGGCCGTCTTTGGTCGTGTTCATCTTGGTTTTGCTCTTGCTGCTCAGCGCGTCGAGGTCTTTGACGTCGCGCACCGTCATGATGCCCATGCCGTAAGTGCCGTTGTCAGCCTTGACGACGACAAACGGCTTCTCGTTGATGCCGTATTCTTTGTATTTGCGCTTGATTTTCGTCAACAGTGCGTCGACATTGGTGCGCAGGCAGTCCATGCCCATGTCTTCGTCGAAATTAACTTCGCCGCACTTTTCGTACATGGGGTTGATCAACCAAGGGTCCATGCCGAGCAATTTGCCAAAGCGTTTGGCAACTTCTTCGTACGCTTGAAAGTGACGTGATTTGCGGCGCACCGACCAGCCGGCGTGCAGTGGTGGCAGCAGGTACTGCTCATTCAGGTCTTCCAACATGCCCGGAATGCCGGTTGACAAATCGTTGTTCAGCAAAATGGTACAAGGGTCAAAGTCTTTCAGCCCCAAGCGGCGGTCGGTTCGGATCAGCGGCTCGATGGTGATGGTCTCGCCGGTAGGCAAATCCAACGTGGTCGGGTCTTTGATGTCCGGATCGAGCGAGCCAAAACGCACGTTCAGCCCGGCTTGGTGAAAGATGCGCTTGAGCTGAAGCACGTTGGACAAGTAAAAGCTGTTCTTTGTGTGGCTCTCAGGAACAATCAGCAGGTTGCGCGCTTCAGGGCAGATCTTTTCAATCGCTGCCATCGCCGCTTGCACGGCCAGCGGCAGCATTTCGGGCGTCAGGTTGTTCCAGCCGCCCGGGAACAGATTGGTGTCCACCGGTGCCAGCTTGAAACCGGCATTGCGAATGTCGACTGACGAGTAAAGCGGCGGCGTGTGTTCCATCCACTCCAAGCGAAACCAGCGTTCGATGGCCGGGGTGGAATCTAGGATGCGCTGTTCCAACTCGTTGATGGGGCCATTCAGGGCGGTGATGAGGTGGGGGACCATGCGGCCACTTTCAGGTGAATTGTTGTTATGAGTGCAAAGCGGCTAGGCTTAGCTTGCCCATTATGGGGTCAGCACGCTTTCAGCGTATATAGGGGCAGCTTCCTTGCTTGCAAGCCCTTTAAAAAGCGTTACCCGGCCTCAGCCTCGCACTTCGCCTTCACCCAACACGATGTATTTCAGCGAAGTCAGGCCTTCAATGCCGACCGGCCCACGGGCATGAAACTTATCAGTGCTGATGCCAATTTCAGCACCCAACCCAAACTCGAAGCCATCAGCGAAGCGAGTGCTCGCATTGACCATGACGCTGGCTGAATCAACTTCGCGCAGAAAACGCTGGGCGTGGTCGTGGTCCCGTGTGATGATGGCGTCAGTGTGGTGGCTCGAATAGCGGTTGATGTGTGAAATCGCCTCGTCGACGTCCGTCACCACCTTGATGCTGATGACCGGCGCCAGATATTCCTCGTACCAGTCTTGTTCGGTGGCGGGCTTTACATGGGCCTTGGGCAAGGCCGCGCTCAGCAGGTTGAAGGCTTCGGCATCACAGCGCATTTCAACCGCTTTGGCGGCGTAGATAGCACCAATCTTTGGCAGAAATTCAGCCGCCACAGCGCGCGCCACCAGCAAGCCTTCGGTGGCGTTGCAAGGGCTGTATTTCTGTGTTTTGGCGTTGTCGGCAATTTTGACGGCCATGGCGATGTCGCAAAAGTCGTCGACATACACGTGGCAATTTCCGTCCAAGTGCTTGATGACCGGCACTTTGGCGTCGCGGCTGATGCGCTCGATCAAGCCCTTGCCGCCGCGCGGAATGATGACATCGATGTATTGCGGCATGGTGATCAGGTGGCCGACAGCTTCGCGGTCGATGGTCGGCACGAGCTGCACGGCCTCAGCCGGCAAACCAGCTTGGACCAGCGCTTGGCGCACCAGAGCGGCCAGCGCCTTGTTCGACTCAATCGCCTCGGAGCCGCCGCGCAAAATGCAGGCGTTGCCGCTCTTGATGGCCAGTGAGGCGGCTTCAATCGTCACGTTCGGACGACTTTCATAAATCATCCCAAAGACCCCGATGGGCACGCGCATCTGGCCGACGCGGATGCCGCTGGGCTGCTGCTTCATGCCAATGATCTCGCCAATCACGTCGGGCATGGCGGCGAGCTGTTCGCAACCCAGTGCCACGGTTTCTAGTGCCTCGGCGCTGAGCTTGAGGCGGTCCAGCATCGGGCCGTCCAAACCGGCGGTGGCCGCGCGGTCGAGGTCGCGCTGGTTGGCAGTTTTCAGCGCTGCAAATTGCTCTCGCAACAGACCGGCCAGCATCAGCAAAGCCTGATTTTTCAAGGCAGTGGGGGCTTTGGCCATCAGCGCCGAGGCGGCTTTGGCTTTGACGCCAAGGGCGTCCATCAGGCGTGCGATGTCGCCGTCGCGGGACAGGTCTTCAGGAATAGCGGTCGAGTTCATGGCTCTATTTTGCAGCAAGCGCACAACGGCGCTTCGAGCAACCGGCGCGAGTGGTCAGCGACCAGACCGGGCCGGCGCCGAAGTCACCGTGCATTGTGCGCACAAGAGGCTCGCCAGCCGATGCAGCGCTTGCCAGCCGTCGGCCGGCCAGTCGGGTTGTTTGAGGCCTTTGACGATGCCGTCCACTTTGTGTGCGGCTTGCAACAGGTTGGCGAGTGCGGCGTCGTCTATTAGCGGCAGCACCCGTTCAAAGAGTTTTTCTTTGGCACCCCAGACGCGATTTTCCCGTAGCGCCATGGGCATCGGCCTGCCGGCGGCCATGGCGTCTTTGACGCGCTTCAGGCTGCGGATGTCTTCGGCCAGCGCCCAGTGCACCAGCACCTCGGCTTCGCCTTCGGATTGCAGGCCGTCGAGCATGCGCGCGACACGCACGCCTTGGCCGGCGAGCACGGCTTCAGAGAGTTTGAAGACGTCGTAGCGGGCGACATTGAGCACCGCGTTTTCGACTTGGTCAAAACTCAGCACGGTGGGCTGGCGCGGATTCAGGGTCGGGTACAAAAGGGCGAGTTTTTGTATTTCCTGATGCGC
>CANCCE010000236.1 GCA_947374505.1 Comamonadaceae bacterium
GGGTGCTGCCAGTAAAATAAGCACTTTCGACCAAACCCGATGGCAGGGTGGTCATTGACCCCGGCGCAAGCCCTGTGGTCTTCATCCCCAGGCGGACCTTTCATGCTTTACCCTCAAGAATTCGACGTGATCGTGGTCGGTGGCGGCCATGCCGGCACCGAAGCGGCTTTGGCCGCAGCGCGCATGGGCAGCAAAACGCTGCTGCTCAGCCACAACATCGAGACCTTGGGGCAGATGAGCTGCAACCCCAGCATTGGCGGCATTGGCAAGGGGCATCTGGTCAAAGAGGTTGATGCCCTGGGCGGCGCCATGGCCCTGGCCACCGACGAGGGTGGCATCCAGTTCCGCATCCTCAACAGTTCCAAAGGCCCGGCCGTGCGCGCCACACGCGCCCAAGCCGACCGCATTCTGTACAAAGCCGCCATCCGCCGCATGCTGGAGAACCAGCCCAACCTGTGGCTGTTTCAGCAGGCCGTTGACGATTTGATGGTGGAGGGCGACCGGGTGGTGGGTGCCGTCACGCAAGTCGGCGTTCGCTTCCGTTCGCGCACTGTGGTGCTGACGGCGGGTACTTTCCTTGACGGCAAGATCCATGTCGGCTTGCAGAATTACTCGGCGGGTCGTGCGGGTGACCCGCCCGCCGTGAGCCTGTCGGCACGCCTGAAGGAACTCAAGTTGCCGCAAGGGCGCCTGAAGACCGGCACACCACCGCGCCTGGATGGCCGCACGATTGACTTTTCAAAGTGCTTTGAGCAGCCGGGTGATGGCATGCCCGGCGGCATGAACGCCGAGGGCGGGGTGCCCGTGTTCAGCTTCATGGGCAACGCTTCTATGCACCCCGAGCAAATGCCATGCTGGATCACGCACACCAATGAGCGTACGCACGACATCATCCGCTCCGGTTTTGACCGCAGCCCCATGTTCACCGGCAAGATCGACGGCGTTGGCCCACGCTATTGTCCGAGCGTGGAAGACAAGATCAACCGCTTTGCGGACAAGACCAGCCACCAGATTTTCCTAGAGCCAGAAGGCCTGACGACGCACGAGATTTATCCCAACGGCATCTCGACCAGCCTGCCGTTTGACATCCAGTACGCTTTGGTTCGCTCGATGGCCGGTATGGAGAATGCACACATCCTTCGGCCCGGCTACGCGATTGAGTACGACTACTTTGACCCGCGCTCGCTCAAAAGCAGCTTCGAAACCCGGGCGATTGGAGGTTTGTTTTTTGCCGGCCAGATCAATGGCACGACAGGGTATGAGGAGGCCGCGGCCCAAGGCATGTTCGCCGGCATCAATGCCGCTTTGCAGTGTCAAGGCAAAGACGCCTGGTTGCCACGCCGCGACGAGGCCTATCTGGGTGTGCTGGTTGATGACCTCATCACTAAGGGTGTGACCGAGCCTTACCGCATGTTCACCAGTCGTGCCGAGTACCGCCTGATGCTGCGTGAGGACAATGCCGACATGCGCCTGACCGAAAAGGGCAGAGAGCTTGGCCTGGTCGATGATGCTCGCTGGGACGCCTTCAACCGCAAGCGCGATGCTGTTTCACGTGAAACACAGCGACTCCGGGCGCTGTGGGTTCATCCGAATAATCTGCCGGTGGCGGAGGCCGAGCGGGTGCTGGGCAAGGCCATTGAGCGTGAGTACAACTTGCTGGATTTGTTGCGACGCCCGGATGTGGATTACGCCAGCTTGATGTCTCTGGATGGTGGGCGTTTTTCAAATGTGGCGTTGCAGACCATTGGCCAGGATGTGGGAGGTTCCGATTCAGTTGTTTCGCGTGAAACCCCTATGCCGGCCGACATGCTCAAAGCCGTGATTGAGCAGATCGAAATTGTGGCCAAGTACGCGGGCTACATCGATCTTCAAAAGACGGAGGTTGAGAGGTCTGCTCATTATGAGAATCTAAAGTTGCCGCCAGAGTTAGACTATTTGCAGGTCACGGCCTTGAGTTTTGAGGCCCGACAAAAGCTGGCAAAGCACCGACCCGAGACCCTTGGCTTGGCGTCGCGGATCTCCGGCGTCACGCCGGCGACCATATCGCTCTTGTTGGTCCATTTAAAAAAGAACCTGTGGAAGGGTGTTTCAACGCCTGAAACTAACGAAGTCAATCCGTCTACCAAGGCGATGACATGATGGGTGAGAATGAGGCATCTCTTCGCGCCGGGCTGAAGTCCTTGGCTTTGGAACTCTCAGATGCGCAGGTCCATCAGCTGTTGAGTTACCAGGATTTGATTGGCAAGTGGACCAAGGTATATAACTTGACGGCTGTGCGCGATCCTGCGGAGATGCTGACGCACCATTTGCTGGACAGTCTTGCCGCAGTCTTGCCGCTACAAAAATACTTATTGAGCCGCAGGCTAGAGCTTGGGAAGCTGTTGGATGTCGGCTCTGGTGCTGGTTTGCCGGGGGTTGTGTTCGCCATTTGTTGCCCGACTTTGTCGGTGACGTGTGTTGACACGGTTGGCAAGAAAGCCGCCTTCATCAAGCAGGCAGCATTGTCTCTTGGCTTGTCTAACCTGATAGGCCTGCATGCGCGCGTTGAAACCATCGCCGAATCCTTTGATGTGATCTGTTCTCGTGCCTTTGCCTCCTTGGCTGACTTCACTTCTTGGTCGACCAAGGCTTTGGCGCCAGAGGGTGTCTGGATGGCGCTGAAAGGTAAGCATCCTGCGGATGAGTTGGCAGCACTTCCAGCCGGCGTGTCTGTGTTTCACGTGGAACAGTTGGTGGTTCCGGGGTTGCACGCAGACCGCTGCGTGGTGTGGCTGAAGCCACTGTCGTAAACTCAGCGCTCAATTCAAGGACATTCCATGCTGGGCTCTTTCGCCGGTGTAGCCGATTACGGCGCTTTCGTTGTTGCCGTCATCGTCTTCCTGGCTATTCCCGGCCCGGGTAACTTGGCCTTGATCACTTCGACCGGTAAGGGCGGTTTGACTGGCGGCATGGGCGCTATTTTTGGCGTGATTGCGGGTGATCAAGTCTTGCTTTGGGCGGCGGTGGCTGGGGTTTCTGCCTTGTTGGTCACGTACCCGACCGCCTTTCACTTGGTGCAGTGGCTTGGCGCGGCTTACCTGGCTTGGCTGGGCTTCAAGATGCTCATGGCGAAGCCTGGTGACTTGCCGATTCTCAAAATGAAAGCGGGCCACTACTTTCGTCAAAGTATGTTGATCACATTGATGAATCCCAAGGCGATTGTTTTTTATATGGCCTTCTTTCCGTTGTTTGTCGACCCAGCTCGGCACCAAGGCCTCACTACTTTTTGCGTGATGTCTGCCACCATCGCCGCTTTGACATTTGTGTACGGTATGAGCGCCGTACTGCTGACTTATTTCTTGGCAGCGCGTCTGCGAGCCAATCCCCGCATTTCCTCGGCGCTTGAAAAAGCGGCCGGTGTTTTTCTGATTGGCTTTGGCCTCAAGTTGGCCTTGTCACGCTAAATGCAAATGTTCAGCAGTCCAGTTTTTATCAAGTCTCTTCTTTCCGAAACGTCATCACTTCTATGGCCAAAATATTCTGCGTAGCCAACCAAAAGGGCGGTGTTGGCAAGACCACCACCACGGTCAATCTGGCAGCTGGGCTGGCGCAGGCCGGACAGAGGGTGCTGATGATCGATCTTGATCCGCAAGGCAATGCCACCATGGGTTCGGGCGTCGACAAGCGACAGCTCGAACTCACGGTGTACGACGTGCTGCTGGAGTCGGCGACGATTGAAGAGGCGCGCGTCACCAGTCAAAAACTGGTCGATGCGGGTTGCAGTTACGACGTGCTGGGTGCGAACCGGGAACTCGCGGGAGCAGAGGTTGAGTTGGTCGATGTTGAGCGCCGTGAGAAGCGTTTGCGCCAGGCGATTGCAGAGGTGGCCAGCCAATATGACTTTGTACTGATCGATTGTCCGCCATCGCTGTCCATGCTGACGCTCAACGGCTTGTGCTGCGCGCACGGGGTGATCGTGCCCATGCAATGTGAGTATTTCGCGTTGGAAGGCTTGACGGATCTGGTCAACACCATCAAGCAGGTGCACGCCAACCTGAACAAAGAACTCGCCATCATTGGCTTGCTTCGCGTCATGTTTGACCCGCGCATCACGCTGCAGCTGCAGGTCAGCGAGCAGCTCAAGCAGCACTTTGGCGACAAGGTTTTCAACACCGTCATCCCGCGCAATGTGCGCTTGGCCGAAGCGCCCAGCTACGGCGTGCCGGGGGTGGTTTTTGACCCAGCGTCCAAGGGCGCACAAGCCTTTGTG
>CANCCE010000237.1 GCA_947374505.1 Comamonadaceae bacterium
AATGCATCGCTGATGGTGATTGAGCATGCCGAGCGCTTTGGCTTGTCGCAACTGCACCAGCTGCGCGGTCGGGTCGGGCGCGGTGCTGCGGCTTCCGCTTGCGTGTTGCTGTATTCGACGGGTGACGCGCCGCGTCTGGGCGAAACCGCCCGCGCGCGGCTCAAAGCCATGGCCGAAACGCAAGACGGCTTTGAGATTGCCCGGCGCGATTTGGAGATTCGCGGCCCCGGTGAATTCCTGGGCGCACGCCAGTCGGGTGCGCCTTTGCTGCGCTTCGCCGACTTGGCCACCGACACCGAGTTGCTGGCTTGGGCGCGCGCACTGGCACCGCTGATGTTGGACCGCCATGCCGACTTGGCGCAGCGCCATATTCTGCGTTGGTTGGGGGGCAAAGCCGACTATCTGAAGGCCTGACGTTTTGCACTCAAGACTGTCAGGCAAAAACGGCACAATGCGCGCATGACGCTCACAGAACTCAAATACATCGTCGCCGTGGCTCGCGAAAAGCACTTTGGCAAAGCTGCAGAAGCCTGCCATGTTTCGCAGCCGACGCTGAGCGTGGCCATCAAAAAACTGGAAGAAGAGTTGCAGGTCAAGCTGTTTGAACGCAACGCCAATGAGATCACGGTGACGCCGCTGGGCGAAGAAATCGTGCGCCAAGCGCAAAGCGTGCTGGAGCAAGCCGACAGCATTCGAGAGATCGCTAAGCGCGGCAAAGACCCGTTGGCTGGCGCGTTGCGGCTGGGCATTATTTACACCATCGGGCCTTATTTGTTGCCTGATCTGGTGCGTCAAGTCATCACGCTCAGCCCGCAAATGCCCTTGATGCTGCAGGAAAACTTCACCGTCAAGCTGCTCGAGGAATTGCGCACCGGCGAAATTGATTGCGCGATTTTGGCCGAGCCTTTTCCCGACACCAACTTAGCGATGGCGCCTTTGTACGACGAGCCTTTTGTGGCGGCGGTGCCCAGTTCGCACCCGCTGGCCCAGCGAGACAACATCACCGCCGAAGAGCTGAAGAGCGAAACCATGCTGTTGCTTGGCAATGGCCATTGTTTTCGCGACCACGTGTTGGAGGTGTGCCCTGAATTCGCTCGTTTTTCCAGCAACGCCGAAGGCATCCGCAAAAGCTTTGAAGGTTCCTCGCTGGAAACCATCAAGCACATGGTGGCGTCCGGCATGGGGGTGACCTTGGTGCCTCGACTCAGCGTGCCGAAGGGCGCCCTGGAGAGGGCCGGCCAGCCCCAAGCGGCCGTCTTTGATGAGCACAAGTTCATTCGGTACATTCCTTTTGAGGGCCATGTGCCGACGCGTCGTGTGGTGCTGGCTTGGCGTCGCAGCTTCACACGCTACGAAGCGATTGCGGCCTTGCGCAATGCCATTTACGCCTGTGAGTTGCCGGGCGTCACACGCCTGTCCTGAGCGGCGGCGGTCATTTTCCCGTAGCGGGCCCTATTACCCCCTAACCAACGTCTTCTTCGGCCATCCCGTAAAGTGTTACTTTATCTAAAGGAAATTCATGTCCGAGAAATCATTTCCTAATTCTTCGACGGGTGCCCCCCGCATCAACATCGGTATCAGTGATGAGCACCGCGCCGCCATTGCGCAAGGGCTGAGCCGCCTGCTGGCGGACACCTACACGTTGTACCTGACCACCCATAATTTTCATTGGAACGTCACCGGTCCGATGTTCAACACCTTGCACCAAATGTTCATGACGCAGTACACCGAGCTATGGGCGGCGGTGGACCCGGTCGCTGAACGCATACGTTCGCTCGGCCACCCAGCGCCTGGCTCGTACGCGCAATTTGCGCATCTCACCTCGCTGCCTGATGTGCCGTCGACCCCGCCCAAGGCGTTGGAGATGGTGCGCATTCTGGTCCAAGGCCATGAGGCCGTGGCGCGCACTGCCCGCAGTCTGTTTCCTGAGGCTGAGCAAGCCGGCGACGAGCCGACGGCTGATCTGTTGACCCAGCGCCTGACGGTTCATGAACAGTCTGCCTGGATGCTGCGATCGATGCTGGAAGAGTGAAGGCGGTGGGGGCCCACTACCTCCAACTGATCCGTTGGGACCGCCCGGCTGGTTGGCTGCTGCTGCTGTGGCCGACCCTGTCAGCGCTGTGGATTGCCGCAAGCGGCTTCCCCGGCTGGCATCTACTGACGGTTTTCACGCTGGGAACTTTCCTCATGCGCAGTGCCGGGTGTTGCCTCAATGATGTGGCAGATCGTGACTTTGACCGCCATGTGAAGCGCACCGCGAACCGTCCTGTCACCAGCGGCGCCGTCTCTGTCAAAGAAGCTTTGTTGTTGGGCGCAGTGCTGGCGCTGGCGGCCTTTGCGCTGGTGCTGACCACCAACACCGTTGCGGTGGTTTGGTCGTTTGTGGCGCTGGCGGTGGCGCTGGTCTACCCCTACGCCAAGCGGCATGTGGCGATGCCACAAGCGGTGCTGGGCGTGGCCTTCAGTTTCGGCATTCCGATGGCTTTTGCGGCGGTGCAGGGGCAAGTGCCGTTGTTGGCTTGGTTGTTGTTGCTCGGTAATTTGTTCTGGGTGCTGGCTTACGACACCGAATACGCCATGGTCGACCGCGATGACGACCTGAAGATTGGGATGAAAACCTCGGCCATCACGCTGGGTCGTTTTGATATTGCGGCCGTCATGCTGAGCTATGGTGTGTATTTGCTCATCTGGACGCTGGCTTTGGCGTCACTGTCTGGGCTGGCGCTCAACTGGGCTTTCGCTCTGGGTGTGGCGTTGGCGGTTGCGCAAGCGCTGTGGCACGGCTGGTTGATTCGGCACCGTGAACGCGCCGGCTGCTTCAAAGCTTTTCGGCTGAACCATTGGTTGGGGTTCGCCGTGTTTGCCGGCATTGCGACGGCTTATGCGCTGCCTTGAGTTGCTGTGGCGCTAAAAATGGACGTCAAAAAGCCCGCCTACGCGGGCTTTTTGACAGGCCAGGGTCAGTGTGACTTAGGCCGCTGGAGCAGCTGCTTTGGCTTTGGAAGCGCGTTTGCTTTTCTTGGCTTTCTTCGCTTTAGCGGTGCCTTTGCTGGCAGCTGGAGCTGCTTTTTCAGCAGGTGCTGCGGCTGGGGCAGCAGCTGGGGCCGCTGGAGCCACGGCGCCGCCTGTCTGGGCTGCCACCGGTGTGGAAATCACAGCCAAAGGCATGGCGAGAACTGCAGCGCTAGCGAGGATGGTCAGAAATTTTTTCATGGTGATTCCAGTGGTTGAAGGTGAGAGTGTTGAGTGAGAACTATTGTGGACCCAGTGCTTTGAGGCGCCGGATACAACCATTCAACGTGATGGAGGTGTTGGCCGTTGACGTTGGTTGAAAGAAATGTTTTTGTGGCTTTTAAATAGGTTTCGTCTCAGTCCGCACCAAACTCATCACCCAGCTCTGCGGCGCGTGCGCGGGCGGCCTGCATGGCTTGCTTGAACTGCGTTTTGACACCGCTTTGCTCCATCGCCGTCAATGCAGCGTAGGTGGTACCCCCTTTGGAGGTGACACGCTCGCGCAGGGTTTGCGGCGCCTCGTCAGAGGCTTGGGTCAAGGCCGAGGCACCGACAAAGGTGGCGATGGCGAGCTCTCTGGCCTGGGCGGCGTCCAAGCCCATCTCGGTGCCGGCTTCCATCATGGCTTCGATGAAATAAAACACATAAGCCGGGCCTGAGCCCGACAGCGCGGTGACCGCATCGAGTTGCTCTTCGCGGTCAAGCCACAAGTGAGCGCCGGTGGTGGCGACGACCGATTCAATCACCAGCCGGTCTGCCGCTGTCACGGCCGGGCGCGCCAGCAAGGCGGTCATGCCCTGGCCAATCAGGGCGGGCGTGTTGGGCATGGCGCGCACCACGCGTTCGGTGCCGAGCCAGCGGGCAATGCTGTCTGAGCGAATGCCGGCGGCCACGCTCAGGTGAAGAGCCGTCAGCGTGTGGGCCCGGACCGGCACTGCGGCTTGACTGAAAATTTGCGGTTTGATGGCCCAGACCACGAGGCCTGCACCGGCCAAGCTGGCTTCGGCGCTGGGCATGACCGTGACGCCAAACTGGGATGTCAGCCGCTGCGCTTGCTCGGCGAAGGGCTCGACCACCTGAATCTGGCCGGGTGCCAGACCGCGTTTGATGAGCCCCCCAATGATGGCGCTCGCCATGTTGCCGCCACCGATGAAGGCGATCTTTAATGCGCTGATGTTGCTGCTGGCCATGCTCGTGCGGTCCTCTGGGTGTCTGATGAAGCTGA
>CANCCE010000238.1 GCA_947374505.1 Comamonadaceae bacterium
AGCGTCGGTAGTTGGGGCAAAGCCTGCATGCGTTTGCTCGATGTCACGGCCAAAACGCGGAAACGCTTGCCCGCTATTTGCGACTTCATTTCTGAGACAGAACCAAACATCATTTCGACTTCACCCGCCATCAGGGCATTCAGGGCAGGACCGGCACCTTTGTACGGCACATGCACGACGTCAATAGCCGCTTTGCTTTTAAACAGTTCGGCTGCGAGATGAATCGCTGAACCTGCGCCGGCAGAGGCGTAGTTGTACTTGCCAGGATTGGCTTTGGCCAGCGCCACCAGTTCGGCCACCGTGGTGGCTGGAAAGTCATTCTTCACGGCCAGAATGTAGGCCGAGCGTCCAATCAACGCCACGGGTGCAAACTGCTGAGGGTTGATGCCGGATTTAGGGTAAAGCGCAGGCGCTGCCGCCAGCGCAATATTTCCCAACAGCATCGTGTAGCCATCTGCTGCGGCAGCGCCGGCAAAGTTGATGCCAATGGTGCCGCCAGAACCCGGTTTGTTCTCGACAATCACCGTTTGCCCCAAGGCCTTGCCAAATTCAATGGCCGTGAGTCGCGCAATGCCATCCACAGCACCGCTGGGTGTGAAAGGCACCACGAGGCGAATCGGTCGCTCTGGAAAGTCCGCATGCGCCGCCGACAAACAGGCCGCCAAAGTCCACAAGCCGATCACTCGAAAAAATTTACATCCAGCGGAAGAAAGCCCAACACGTACGCTTGGCAAGCATGGGAAATGATATTTTTTCATATGTAGGTCAGTCCTGCCGCCTTGGTTGAATGAGTCGATTAAGAGGAAGTCAAGCGGGCCACAAAAGCAGCGCCAGTTTCACGCGTACCCAGCTGACCGCCGACGTCGCGCGTGGCTTCGTGGGCGGCAATCGCCGCCGCTGTGGCCGCTTCAATCGCAGCGCTGGCTTCGATGAAAGCCGGCTTATCGGTACGCTGACCGTGCCAACGCAGCAGCTGCCCAGCGGACAAGATTTGCGAGAAAGGGTTGGCCATGTTTTGTCCTGCAATGTCAGGCGCAGAACCGTGCGCGGCCTGCCCCATGGCGTGGTTGACGCCAGCATTCAAGGAGGCACCCAAGCCGAGGCTGCCAGACAGTTCTGCCGTCAAGTCGGACAAGATGTCCCCAAACATATTGGTGGTGACGATGACGTCAAAGCGCTGCGGCGCGCGCACCACGTGGGCCATCATGGCGTCGACGATGAAGTCATCGACCTCTACGTCTGGAAACTCTTTGGCGACGCGCAAGCACTCTTCGATGAACATGCCGTCGCCGATTTTCAACACGTTCGCTTTGTGGACGAAGGTGAGTTTTTTGCGCCGCGTCATGGCCAGCTCGAAAGCGGTCCGCGCAATGCGTTCGCAACATACGCGGGTGATGCGGCGCAGGGACACCACGACGTCTGGCGTGATCAACATCTCGCTGCCGCCCGACTCGACGTTGCGGTCGGCGTAAAAACCTTCGGTGTTCTCACGCACCACGACGAGGTCAAACTCGCCGAGCCGTGCTGGCATGCCTTTGTAGGTGCGTGCCGGCCGGATGTTGGCGTAGAGGTCCAGCGTCTTGCGGAAAAATTTCGACGGATTGATCTCGCCCTTGGCTTCGTCCTTGAAGTCGTAAGTGGCCATGGGGCCAAGCATCAAACCATCGGCTGCACGCACTTTTTCAAGCAATGCCGGCGTGACAGTGGCGCCATGCAGCTTCAGGCTGTCATGGCCGGCGATGTCGTGCTGGAGCTCGAGCTGGAGATGAAATTTCTGGGATACGGCTTCCAGCACATCGACCGCGACGGCCATGGTTTCAGGGCCTATACCGTCGCCGGGAAGAACAACAATTTTCATGGGGTCAATTTAAAAATAGGGTAGATAAAAAATAGCAATGCGTCGATTACTCGGCACATTCAATGTCTTGATTAGCTTAATTGGCTTTGAGTCCGGCCGTCTTCGCCACCTCGCGCCAAAGCACCGTCTCTGCGAGCAAGGCTTTGCGGAAGTCAGCGGGCGAACCACTCACGGCATCAGCACCTTCATTGCTGAGACGGCTGCGCAGCGGATCGCGCGCAGCCGCTTCGTTGATGGCGATGTTGAGTTTATCGATGATCGCTTGCGGTGTTTTGGCGGGAGCCAGAACGCCCCACCAAGTTGAAATATCAAAACCCTTGATACCCGCTTCGGCCATGGTCGGCGTGTTCGGAAAGAGCGGTGAACGCTTGGCACTCGTCACCGCCAGCAACTCCACACGGTTGTCCTGCACATACGGCAGGATGGTGGGCACGGTGGCAAAGAACAGCTGAATACGGCCGGCCAACAAATCAACCGTGGCCGGGCCACTGCCTTTGTAGGGCACATGGGTCATGGCCAGCTGCGTTTTTTGCCGGAACAACTCACCCGACAAGTGGTTGATGCTGCCGTTGCCGGACGAGCAAAAATTGGTACCGTCAGGTCGGGCTGCCATGGCAGTGCGCAGTTGCGCGATGGTTTTAACGCCCATCTCTTTACTGGCCACCACCAGCAGCGGCCCGCGGCCGATCATGGCGATGGGTGAAAAGTCTTTTTCGATGTTGTAGCTGGGCGAAGCTTCAGCCGCGGCGTTGGTGACAAAGGTTGACGTTGCAAACAGCAAGGTGTAGCCGTCGGCCGGCGCCTTGGCCACGGCGTTGGCACCAATGCTGCCACCGGCACCACCTTTGTTGTCAATGATCACCACTTGACCGAGTTTCTCGCCCAGCGCTTTACCCACATCGCGGGCAATGCTGTCGGTACCGCCGCCAGGGGCAAACGGCACGATCAAGGTGATCGGTTTGAGTGGGTAGGTCTGCGCCTGCGCGGGCATGGCTGAAAAGGCCGTCAGCGCGGTGATGGCGGCTACAGCCAAGCTGAGGTAACTGTGCATCTCAATGACCCGCAGCCGGTGCCACAGCAGCACCTTCAATGCGGTGCCGGGCCAAAGACTCGGCCACAAAGCCACTGGCTTTCATCTCTTCAACGTAGGCCGCAACGTACGCCTGAGCGGCCTCGCCGCGCGTCTTGGGCACGCCCATAGCTTGCTCAATGACCATGAAGCGGCCCGGCAACAAACGCAAACCCGGCAGACGTTTGGCGTCTGCTTCAAGCTGCTGTTTAACGCCTGCAGCGACGTCATCGCCATTGGCTAAAAAGGTCTCCACCACAGTCGGCGAGGTGAGCGCACGGACGATCTGTGCGGCTTTCAGGGCCCGCGTCAGGTACAGGTCGTAGGCGCTGCCTTTACCGACGGTGACGCGGTGCGCGGCGGTGTCGACTTCTTCGTTGCGCTGCAAAGGCGAGGCCTCGCGCACCAGATAGCTGCCCTCGATCAAGACATACGCCGCGGTGAACAAAATACCCTGGCCGCGCACCGGGTCGATCGCAAAAAAGCCGATGTCGGCTTGATCGGCAGTGACAACGTCGACTGACTTGCCGGCTGAATCGGAGACCACCAGCTCAGACTCGACACCAAACCTGCGCGCCAGTTCGCGCGCCAGATCGATGGACACGCCGACCGGCAAGCCGGCGGCATCGCGGTTGGCGAGGATAGGATTGCCCAAATTAATGGATGCACGCAAGCGTCCGGTGGGGGTCAAAGCGCTTATCACGGCTGCACTGGGTGTCATAACGCGTCGTTTCTATAGTTGGCGCCAAAGCCTGCGTCACAGCACAGGTTGATGGTCGTTACGGTGTGGATGGATTCGGAAAACCAGGCTGCAATCGCCGCCTTGCGCTCACCAATGTAATCGGGTTGTCCGTCGGCGTCGAGCCGCATGCTCAGGTCGTGCCCAGGAATGAGTACCGTGCCGGGCACCGCCCGCCAGTGTGACCAGATCATCGCCAAGGTGTCGCGACTTTGCTGGGCGTCTGCGGTGGCATCGACATCGCCAGACAACAACTCAGCCCGATTCTTCGCCGAGTCGCCGGTGAAGATGACCGGCGGCGTGTTGGTGGTGAGCACAAAGACCAAGTGGCCCGGTGTGTGGCCAGGCGCCGCCAAAGCTTTGAGACCTGGCAAGGGTTCATCGCCCGGCAACATCCGCTGCACGCGCTCACGCGTTAGCAGTTCACGCACATACAACTCGGGCAAGGGGTTGAAACCGGGCGGCTGACTCGCCGCCCAAGTGAGTTCCTCGTCACCAATCCAGACCGTGGCGTTCGGGAACAAGGTGAAGTTGACCGCGTGGTCGTAATGCGCGTGCGTCAGGAT
>CANCCE010000239.1 GCA_947374505.1 Comamonadaceae bacterium
ACCGCTAAAGTGGGGATTTCCTTTGCCGGTATCAAACAAGCGTTCACCACCCGAAACCAGCATGTCGCCGACCGTGAAGTGGCGATGGAGCTGGTCGATGGTCCGTTTTCTCAACTCGACGGCCTGTGGACTTTCACACCCCTCGGTGAAGGCCAGCGTGCTTGTAAGGTTGACTTCACCCTGCGCTACAGCTTTGCCAACCGGGCACTGGCCGCGTTGGTCGGGCCAGTCTTTGACAAGATTGCCGGCAGCCTGGTCGAAGCCTTCGTCAAGCGAGCAACGCAGGTCTACGGTGAATCGTGATCATTCACATCTCGTCATGAAAATTGCTGTGACCTACGCGCCGAGTCAACGCTTGGCGCAAGAGTGGCTGCTTGAGATGACTGCAGGCAGCACCGTGCAACAGGCGCTAGACAAGTCGGGCGTACAGGCCGCGTTTACAGACATCCCCGAACTCCTTGCACGCGGTGATCTTTGTCTTGGCATCTGGGGTCGCAGTTGCCGAGCCGTTGACGTGCTGACCGACCAAGACCGCATCGAAATTTACCGTCCTTTGCGTGTCGATCCTAAGGTCGCACGCCGCGAGCGATTCAGGGGGCAAGGCGTCAAACGCGCTGGACTGTTCTCAAAAAAACGCGAAGGCTCAAAAGCCGGCTACTGAGACCGCTGCAAGCGCAAAACCCGCTGTTGGCACGGGTACAATCGCGTTTTTGGAGCTTTCCCTATGCGCCTACTCGGCAAAGCGCTGACCTTCGACGATGTCTTGTTGGTCCCAGCGTACTCCCAGGTCCTGCCCAAGGACACCTCACTTTCCACCCAGTTTTCTCGCAATATTCGCCTGAACCTGCCCTTGGTTTCGGCCGCCATGGACACCGTCACCGAGGCGCGTCTGGCGATTGCCATCGCCCAAGAAGGCGGCATTGGTATTGTTCATAAAAATCTGACCCCGCAAGAACAAGCCGCGCATGTAGCCAAGGTCAAACGCTATGAATCCGGCGTGGTGCGTGACCCCGTTGTCATCACCCCCGAGCACACCGTGCTGCAGGTGATGGAGTTGTCAGAACAACTCGGCATCTCTGGTTTTCCGGTCTGCGATGGCGGCAAAGTCATCGGCATCGTCACCAGCCGTGACCTGCGCTTTGAGACCCGTTACGACGTCAAGGCGCACCAGATCATGACGCCGCGTGAAAAGCTGATCACGGTCAAAGAAGGCACCTCGCCCGCTGAGGCCAAGGCCTTGCTCAACAAGTACAAGTTAGAGCGCTTGCTGGTGGTCAACGATGACTTCGAGCTCAAGGGTTTGATCACGGTTAAAGACATCACCAAACAAACCAATTTCCCCAACGCTGCGCGTGACCCGGCGGGTCGACTGCGCGTGGGCGCTGCTGTTGGCGTGGGCGAAGGTACCGAAGAACGTGTTGAAGCGCTGGTCCGCGCCGGCGTTGACGCCATCGTGGTCGATACGGCACACGGCCACAGCCACGGCGTCATCGAGCGCGTGCGCTGGGTCAAAAAGAACTACCCCCACATCGACGTGATTGGCGGCAACATCGCTACCGGCGCAGCTGCTTTGGCACTGGTCGAAGCCGGTGCGGATGCGGTCAAAGTCGGCATCGGCCCTGGCAGCATTTGCACCACGCGCATTGTCGCGGGCGTGGGTGTGCCGCAGATCATGGCCATTGACAGCGTGGCCACGGCCTTGCGCGGCACCGGCGTTCCCTTGATCGGTGACGGCGGTATTCGCTACAGCGGCGACATCGCCAAAGCCATTGCAGCAGGCGCAGGCACCGTCATGATGGGCGGTATGTTTGCGGGTACCGAAGAAGCGCCCGGCGAAGTTATTTTGTTCCAGGGCCGCAGCTACAAAAGCTACCGTGGCATGGGCAGCATCGGTGCCATGCAGCAAGGCAGTGCAGACCGTTATTTCCAGGAAGCCACCACCGGCAACCCGAATGCTGACAAGTTGGTGCCCGAAGGCATTGAAGGTCGGGTCCCTTACAAAGGCTCCATGGTCTCCATCGTTTATCAAATGGCTGGCGGCTTGCGCGCCAGCATGGGTTACTGCGGTTGCGCCACCATTGAAGACATGCAAAACAAGGCGGAGTTCGTTGAGATCACCTCAGCCGGCATCCGTGAAAGCCATGTCCATGACGTGCAGATCACCAAAGAAGCGCCGAACTATCGGGCTGAGTAGTGCCCCCACGCTTGTCACTTCGTGTACTACGCTGCCCCCCGAGGGGGCTGGCCTTGCTTGGGGCGGCCCGGCGCGGCGGCCGCTTCTCGGTTCTCTTAATAACTTTTCGCATGGCGGCTCTGGCTTAGCCACTCATTTTTGATGCTTCACCAAAAAATCCTCATTCTCGACTTCGGCTCGCAAGTCACTCAACTCATTGCCCGCCGTGTTCGTGAGGCACATGTTTTTTGCGAAGTCCATCCTTGCGATGTGACGGATGAGTGGATTCGTGAGTACGCCAAAGATGGCAACCTCAAGGGCGTGATTTTGTCGGGCAGCCATGCCAGCGTGTACGAAGAATCGACTGACAGGGCACCACAAGCTGTCTTTGAGTTGGGTATTCCGGTGCTGGGAATTTGCTACGGCATGCAGACCATGGCGCAGCAGCTCGGCGGCAAAGTCGAAGGCGGAACCACACGCGAGTTTGGCTACGCTGAAGTGCGCGCGCGTGGCCACACCACGTTGCTCAAAGACATCGCTGACTTCACCACGGCAGACGGTCACGGCATGCTCAAGGTCTGGATGAGCCACGGCGACAAAGTCACCGAAATGCCACCTGGCTTCAAGCTCATGGCCTCGACCGAGTCGTGCCCCATCGCCGGCATGGCCGACGAAGTTCGCAAATACTACGCGGTGCAGTTTCACCCTGAAGTCACGCATACCGTGCAAGGGCAGGCACTCTTGAATCGCTTCGTGCTGGACATTTGCGGCACGCGACAAGACTGGGTCATGGGCGATTACATCCAAGAAGCGGTTGCCAAAATCCGCGAGCAAGTGGGTGACGAAGAAGTCATCCTCGGGCTGTCTGGCGGCGTTGATTCGTCGGTCGCAGCGGCGCTGATTCACCGTGCCATTGGTGACCAGTTGACCTGCGTCTTTGTGGATCACGGACTGTTGCGGCTGAATGAAGGCGACATGGTCATGGACATGTTCGTCGGCAAGCTGCATGCCAAGGTCATTCGCGTCGACGCCGCGGCGCAGTTTCTTGGCCATCTGGCCGGTGTCAGTGAGCCTGAAGCCAAGCGCAAGATCATCGGCCGTGAATTCGTTGAAGTCTTCAAGGCCGAGGCCGCCAAACTCAAAGCCGCTGACGCATCTTCCAAAGGTGCCAAGTGGTTGGCACAAGGGACAATTTACCCCGACGTGATCGAGTCCGGCGGGGCCAAAAACAAAAAGGCCATGACCATCAAAAGCCACCACAACGTCGGTGGCTTGCCGGAACAATTGGGTCTGAAACTGCTCGAACCACTGCGCGAATTGTTCAAGGACGAAGTCCGCGAACTCGGTGTCGCTTTGGGCCTGCCGCACGACATGGTTTACCGTCATCCATTCCCAGGACCGGGTCTTGGTGTGCGCATTTTGGGCGAAGTCAAGCAAGAATTTGCCGACCTGCTGCGACGTGCTGACGCCATCTTTATTGAAGAGTTGCGTAACTTCAAAGACGTCGAGAGCGGCAAAAACTGGTACGAACTCACCAGCCAAGCCTTCACCGTGTTCTTGCCGGTCAAAAGCGTCGGCGTCATGGGCGACGGCCGCACGTATGAGTACGTCGTGGCCCTGCGTGCCGTGCAAACCAGTGACTTCATGACCGCCGACTGGGCTGAATTACCCTACGCCCTGCTCAAGAAAGTATCCGGGCGCATCATCAATGAAGTTCGCGGCATCAACCGCGTGACCTACGACGTCAGCAGCAAACCACCTGCGACGATTGAGTGGGAATAATCACTTAACGCGCGATAGCGCACCATCTTCAAGGGATAAACACATGACCACGACTCTTAAAATTGACTTTGTCTCAGACGTGTCTTGCCCCTGGTGCGTGATTGGCCTCAAAGCGCTTGACCAAGCGTTGGAGCGAGTCGGTCCCGAGGTCACGGCTGAGTTGCATTTTCAGCCGTTTGAATTGAATCCGACCATGGGGCCAGACGGCCAAGATATCACTGAGCACATCACCGAGAAGTATGGCATTTCGGCTGAGCAGGCAGAAGGCAA
>CANCCE010000240.1 GCA_947374505.1 Comamonadaceae bacterium
TCACCACCCGGGCCGAAGGTATGGGCCTGGGCCTCAGCCTGTGCCGCACAGTGATAGAACAACATGGCGGCTATCTGGGCCACGAACCGGCCAAGCCACACGGTACGATTTTCAAATTCACTCTGCCTTCCGGCCCGATAGCGGGCAACCCGGCGCCATCGATCACACCCTTCCAAACCACCCCCGCTGTCAGCGAGTTTTTGACATGAAAACCAGTCCCCATGCCATCGTTTATATCGTTGACGATGACGCCGGTGTGCGCGAAGCGCTCGCTTGGCTGCTGCGTTCGCGGCGTTTGGTGAGCGAGTGCTTCGACAGCGCCGAAGCCTTTGATACGCACATCACCGCCATCAGCGGCATTCGCGAACCATCGTGCGTTTTGCTTGATGTGCGCATGGCTGGGCTGAGTGGTTTGGCGATGTTTGAAAAGCTCATCACCTACGGTTTGCTGCCAACGCTGCCGGTGATTTTTCTCACCGGTCATGCCGATGTGCCGACGGCCGTCGATGCTGTCAAACGCGGGGCTTTTGATTTTTACGAAAAACCGTTTTCAGACAACGCACTGGTCGACCGCATCGTAGAAGCATTGACGCTTTCAGCCGAGGGCTTGGCCCTGCATAACCAGTCGACCGGCTTGCAGTCCCGGCTCGAAGGCCTGACGGAGCGCGAACGCGATGTCATGCGGCTGGTGGTGGGCGGTTTGCCCAACAAGCTGGTGGCAGATCAACTCGACATCAGCGTGCGCACGGTGGAAGTGCACCGCGCCCGCGTGTTCGACAAAATGGGCGTCAAGTCGGCCGTCGAACTGGCCAACTTGATGCGCAATGTTTAGTCGTCAACTTTGTCTTTCTTTTGAATTTCTTCAGCCTCTTCATCGGGTTTGATCTCGCCACCCTTTCTTCCTGAAAACATGGTCCACCACACAATGAACACCAGTATCAGCAAGGCCGCGAGGGCTTCGAGTAGCAACAAAATCATGGCTGTTTTTTTCCAGTTCACAAAGAAGTTTTTGATTATCGGTGGCGCGCTCTGGCTAAGCGCTTGCGCTGTCAAAACCCCGCTGCCGGCATGGCCAGCACCAGGCCAAAGCAGTGCGCCGCCTGCGGTTGTGAGCCCGCCGGTTTCGCCTGTCTCTGCGCCCGATGCGTCTGGCACGCGTGTGCAAGGCAAGAGCCGCTGGGTGCCGGTGCCCTGGACTGATTTACCGGGCTTTGAAAACGACACCTTGTTTGAAGCCTGGAACGCCTGGATCAAAAGCTGTGAGCGCCCCGGACCGACTTTTGCGCCCCTCTGCCCGGAGATTCGGCGCCTGAGCATTGGCAGCATGGAGGAACAACGCGCCTGGATGGTGTCGCGGCTACAACCCTACCGCGTCGAGTCGCTGAGCGGTGCGGCCGATGGCCTGCTGACGAGTTATTACGAGCCGGTGTTTCGTGCCAGCCGTCAAGCCACGGCGACCTACGCCGTACCGCTGTACCAACCACCGGCCGGTCTGGCCAGTCGAAAACCTTGGTTCACCCGGCAAGACATCGACACCCTGCCCGAAGCGCAAGCGGCCTTGCAAGGCCGCGAGATTGCCTGGTTGGAAGACCCGATTGACGCGATGCTGCTGCACATTCAAGGCTCGGGGCGTTTGCGCCTGACCGAAGCCGATGGCAGCCAACGCACCGTGCGGGTGGCCTTTGCAGGCACCAACGAACAGCCCTACCGCAGCATCAACCAGTGGCTGTTGGAACAAGGCGTGAGCAAGATCAACCCTTGGCCTGATGCCACCAAGGCCTGGGCTGCGCAAAACCCGCAACGCGTCTCACAACTGCTGTGGAGCAACCCGCGTTACATCTTTTTCAGGGAAGAAGCCCTGCCAGAGCAAGACGCCGGCTTTGGCCCGCGCGGTGCGCAAGGCGTGCCGCTCACCGCCGGTCGATCGATTGCCGTAGACCGGCAAAGCATTCCCTACGGCACGCCGGTCTGGCTGACGTCCAACGGCCCGTCTGTGCAATTGCAAAAACTGGTGTTGGCGCAAGACACCGGCAGTGCCATTTTGGGCGCGGTGCGGGCCGACTACTTTGCCGGCACCGGCGCTGAAGCTGGCGCACTGGCCAGCAAAGTCAATCAAGCCCTCAAACTCTGGGTCTTGTGGCCGCGCTGAGTCGCTGCACGTCTCGAAAATAGAAAGCCAACATGCCCGCCACCGAACTCGTCGTCACGTCCGCAGGCAAAGTGGGGGACAAAGAATTATTGGTCCCGACCGGCGTCGAAGGACCGCTGTTGCCGCACGTTCAGGACTGGGTCACTGCTAAGCGAACGGCCCGCATTCCGGTGAAAGATGTCAGCACGGCTTTCCTGGTCAAAGGCATCAAGCAGTGGTCTATCTTTGAAGAAAAAAAGGGCTCGAAAACGGTGAGGACTGTTTTTAAAATCACTTAGCGTGCGCCATCAACGTTCCACCGCATCCCCACCCAGCGCCTTGTAGACGGTGACCTGATTGTTCAAACGCGCGAGTCGATTCGTCGCCAAAGCGATGTCTGCCGTGCGGCGTTTTTCTTGCGCGTCTAGCCACAGGCTCAAAGTGGCTGCCCCAGCGCGGTAGCGTACTTCGTACAAGCGCTCTGCGGTGAGCGCGCCCTGCAATGTTTCTTCCAGCCGCGCGCCTTGCTGTGCCAGTTGCTGGCGCGATGACAAGGCGTTTTCGACATCGCCGAGCGCGGTGTACAGTGTCTGCCGAAAATTCACCACGGCTTCTTCGTACTGCGTTTCAGACACGCGAATACTCAGCTGCATGGCGGTGCGCTGCAAAAATGGCAGTGTCACGCCCAGGCCGAGCGTGGCCGCCGGGTTTTGCAACACGCTGCCCAGCTGCGCGCTGGACGACCCGAGGCTGCCAGTGAGGCTGAAGGCCGGGTAATAACTGGCGCGGGTTGCATCGATGCCGGTGAATGATCCGCGCAAGCGCAGCTCAGCCGCACGCAGATCAGGCCGGCGGCCCAGCAAGGCTGCAGGCACGCCGGCGTCAACCAAGGGCAACGCCACAGTGGGCAAGGTGGTGGGGTTCGTCAGGTCGGGGGCAGGCGGGCCATCCATCAACAGCCCCAGCGCCGTGCGGGCTTCGACCGCCAGTTGCTGAAAGGCGCTTTGGCCGGCCTGTTGACTGGCCAGCGTCTGCTGCGCCTGGGCCAATTCCAAGCCGGACACAGCACCTGCACGGTACTGCGCCTGCACTAAGTTAAAGGTGGTCTGCGCATAGGCAATGCTCTCCGCATTGGCTGCCAAGCGCTGGTTCAAGAATCCCACTTGCCAATACAGCGCCGCCGTGGTGCCGACCAGCGTCAGCGCGGCACTTTGCCGGTCTTGCTCAGTCGCCAGCGCCTCCCAGCGCGCCACATCGCGCAAACTACCAAGACGGTTCCACAAATCAATTTCGTACGCTGCTCCAATCGACACGCTGCTGCTGGGCGCACTCACTGCGCCGGCTTGCAACGGCAGGCTGGTGCCAATGCCGACGCTGCCACTGAAGCGCGGTTGCAGATTGCTGTCTGCCAAGCCAGCCAACAACTGCGCTCGCCGCACACGAATCGCCGCCGCCGCCAAATTGTTGTTGCGCTGCAAGACCTCAGCCACCAGACGGTCGAGTTCTGGGTCATTGAAACGCATCCACCAAGCGATGCCCGGCACCTTTGACGCAGCGTCAGAAACGCTTACTGCAAGGGTCTGGCTGTACTGCGCCGGCAGCGTGAGCGCCGGCGCTTGGTAAGGGCCATTGAAGTTAGAGGCGCAGCCGCTCATCAGCAGCGCCGAAGTCACGATATTCAACGCAGCAGTCAAGCGAGTGGTGCGAAGTTTCATAAATAAAGGCGTCAAAGTCATGGGTTTCACAGAGTTCACTCGCGCGACAGTGCATCGACCGGGTTGAGTTTCGCGGCGCTGTTGGCGGGCATGAAGCCGAAGATCACCCCAATCAGCGTTGAGCAGACAAAGGCCACCACCATCGACAGCGTGGAATAAACCATGGTGAAGCTGCTACCCGCCTGCTCAAAACCCCAGCCGACCAACAGCGACAACAGAATGCCGAGCACACCGCCCAACAAACACACCAGCACGGCTTCAATTAAAAACTGCTGGCGGATATCGCCTTGCCGCGCACCGACGGCCATGCGCACACCGATCTCGCCCGTCCGCTCGGTCACCGACACCAG
>CANCCE010000241.1 GCA_947374505.1 Comamonadaceae bacterium
GCATCCAAGATGTCAGGGCGGTTGGTGGCTGCCACCACGATCACGCCGACATTGGTTTCAAAACCGTCCATCTCGACCAGCATCTGGTTCAGGGTTTGCTCACGTTCGTCATTGCCACCGCCCAAGCCTGCGCCGCGCTGACGACCGACGGCGTCGATCTCGTCAATGAAAATAATGCAGGGTGCATTTTTCTTGGCGTTCTCAAACATATCACGGACGCGGGAAGCACCCACGCCAACAAACATTTCAACGAAGTCGGAACCGGAAATTGAGAAGAAAGGAACCTTGGCTTCGCCGGCGATTCCTTTGGCGAGCAAGGTTTTACCCGTACCCGGAGGGCCGACCAACAAGAGGCCGCGCGGAATACGTCCGCCGAGTTTCTGGAATTTGGAAGGGTCTTTCAGGAAGTCGACAATTTCCTTAACCTCTTCTTTGGCCTCGTCGCAACCGGCGACGTCAGCAAAGGTCACTGTATTGTTGGCTTCGTCCGTCAAGCGGGCTTTGCTTTTGCCAAAGCTGAAAGCACCGCCCTTACCGCCGCCCTGCATCTGACGCATGAAATAAACCCAAACACCGATCAGCAGCAGCATCGGGCCCCAGCTGACGAGCAAGGTCATCAGCAGTGAACTTTCTTCACGTGGTTTGACATCGAACTTGACATCGTTAGCGATCAGATCACCGATCAGACCGCGATCCAGGTAAGTTGCAGTCGTGCGGATCCGCCGGTCGTCCATGGTCACAGCTGCGATTTCTGTACCGCCCTGACCATCAGCGATCGTGGCTGATTTGATTCGCTTGCCACGAACTTCTTCCAGAAAGTCCGAGTAGCCTAGGTAGTTTGAGCTGGCGCCCGCACGCGTGTCAAATTGCTTGAACACGGTAAATAGCACCATGGCAATCACCAACCAAACCGCAATTTTCGAAAACCACTGATTGTTCAAGGAGTACTCCGTTGTAAGAACAGAAATGCAGATGCGATTCATTTTAAGGGTTTCAAGAGCCTGACTCGATTGAGCAGAACTCTTCAGCCCCTTGGCGAAAGCGGGTTTCTCCGGATTTTGTGCAAGATCAGGTGTCCAAGGGCACCTGCGCAGACACATCTTTGAGACCCATGCCAATCAAAAAAGTTTCTGACGAACCCGGCCGGGAGGCCTTGGGCTTGATTGGTTTGACGACCCGAAACACCGATTTAAAGAGTTTCACCAACTCACTGTAACCGTCGCCGTGAAAAAGCTTGACCACCAAAGCGCCGTCAGACTTCAGGTGTTTTTGTGAAAACTCGACCGCCAATTCCACCAGGTGCGAGATTCGGGCGGCATCCGCAGCACCAATGCCCGACAGATTGGGCGCCATGTCGGAGATCACCACATCCACTTTGCGAGTCTGGTCCAGTGCTTGCTCGAGCTGGCTGAGCACGGCGTCCTCCCGAAAGTCACCCTGAATGAAGACCACGCCTTCAACCGGTTCCATCGGCAGCAGGTCGAGCGCAATGATGCGGCCATTCAAGGCCCCCACCGCAGCGCCCACCGGTGACAGTTTGCGCCTGACGTACTGACTCCAAGCACCCGGCGTACTCCCCAAGTCGACCACGCAATAGCCGGGTTTGATGAGCCCCAAGGTGTCGTCAATTTCTTTGATCTTATAGGCGGCCCGGGCACGATAGCCCTCTTGTTTGGCCAGTTTCACATAGGTGTCGTTGACGTGGTCGTTCAACCATGCCTTGTTCACCTTCTTACTTTGAGTCTTGACTTTCATGCCCCCATTGTCCCTCGCTGAAGGGGACTGCGCCGCCGCCATGGCAGTTGCGTCGATAATTGCCACATGGCCAAAATAATCCTTACCCCTGCCCAGCGCAAAGATCACCGCGCTGATGCGCATCACCTCAACCCGGTTGTCATGATTGGTTCCGACGGTCTGACCGAAGGCGTTAAGAAAGAAATCGATGGCGCGCTGAATGCGCACGGCCTGATCAAAATCCGTGTTTTGTCAGACGACCGGCCCGGCCGCGAGAACATGTTCCAGACCTTGGCGGACGAGCTCAATGCCGCTCCTATCCAGCACATTGGCAAGTTGCTGGTGCTCTTTCGCACGGCGATCCCAAAGGAAAAGAAAGTCAGCGAAGACCGCATGGCCGGCCCACGCGATGTCAAAGTCCTGAAGAACAGCAGCCGCTACGGTCAGCGCCCGGAAGTCAAAACCCTGCGCGTTCTGGGCAACCAGCGCCTGACACCCGGCGGCAACGTTCGTCGCGCTAAAAAACCAAAACAGCGCAGCGCCAAGAAGTCCGCCCAAGACTGATCTGGCCTTCAGCTCCTTCGGGGGCTTTAGTTTGAGTGAATCGCCCATAGCTAAGTTTTATGACCAATCCACTGCTCGCTAATTCCCCTCTTCCTCTTTTTGATCAAATCCAGCCCGAGCACGTCAGCCCGGCCATGGATGCCTTGCTGGCCCGAACGGAAGCAGCGCTGGCCGAGGTGACGCAAGATGCGTTCCCAGCCAGCTGGCCCGAGATCGCCCGGGTGCTCGACGTCGCGACAGAAAAACTCAGCAGCGCTTGGGGCGCGGTGAGTCACCTCAACAGCGTGGCCGACACGCCCGAACTGCGCGCCGCCTACAACGCCGACCTGCCGCGCTTAACCGAGTTCTGGACCCGTCTGGGCGCTGACGAACGCCTGTACGCCAAGTACAAAGCCATCGACGTCAACAGCCTCAACGTAGAGCAACGCCAAGCCCACAAAAATGCAGTCCGCAACTTTGTGTTGTCAGGTGCAGAGCTTGAAGGCACGGCACGCGTGCGCTTTGCGCAAATTCAGGAACGGCAAGCCGAGTTGAGCCAAAAATTCAGTGAAAATGCACTCGACTCAACTGAGGCTTTTTCCTATTATGCTGGCGCAGAAGAGCTTGACGGCGTACCAGCCGACGTCCAAGCATCAGCCCGCGCTCAAGCCGTGGCCGAAGGCAAAGACGGCTACAAGCTGACGCTGAAAATGCCGAGCTATTTGCCGGTGATGCAGTTTGCCAAGAGCAGCGCACTGCGCGAAAAGCTCTACCGCGCCTACAACACCCGCGCCAGCGACCAGGCGCCCGCCGAACACAGCGGCTTTGACAACAGCGCCATCATGAAAGAAATTTTGGCCTTGCGGCTCGAAGAATCTCAGCTGCTGGGTTACCGCAATTTCGGTGAAGTCTCGGTCGTGCCAAAAATGGCCGAGTCGCCAACGCAAGTCATCACCTTCTTGCGTGACCTCGCCCAGCGTGCCCGCCCCTACGCGGAAAAAGATGTGGCTGACCTGCGCGCATTTGCCGCTGAACGCTTGAGCATCAACAACCCGCAACCATGGGACTACGCCTACATCGGCGAGAAGCTCAAAGAAGAGCGCTACGCCTTCAGCGAACAAGAAGTGAAACAGTACTTCACCGCACCCAAGGTGCTGGACGGCCTGTTCAAGATTGTCGAAACACTCTTTGAAGTCAGCCTGTCGAAAGACACTGCACCCGTGTGGAAACCGGGCGTGGAGTTCTACCGCATTGAGCGTGCCGGCCAACTCGTCGGCCAGTTTTACTTAGACCAACCGGCCCGCACCGGCAAACGCGGCGGCGCGTGGATGGACGACGTCCGCGCCCGCTGGCTGCGCCCTGACAACGGCCAACTGCAAACCCCGGTGGCGCACTTGGTCTGCAACTTTGCTGACGGCGTGGCCGGCAAGCCCGCATTACTGACGCATGACGACGTGACCACGCTGTTCCATGAATTCGGCCACGGCTTGCACCACATGCTGACGCAAGTCAACGAGCGCGACGTCTCCGGCATCAGCGGTGTTGAATGGGATGCTGTCGAGTTGCCAAGCCAATTCATGGAAAACTTCTGCTGGGAATGGGATGTGCTCAAACACATGACCGCCCACGTCGACACCGGCGAGGCGCTGCCACGCGCCCTGTTCGACAAGATGACGGCAGCAAAAAATTTCCAGAGCGGTATGCAGACGCTGCGACAAGTGGAGTTCTCGCTCTTTGACATGCTGCTGCACACCGAAGACAACCCAAGCAAAGACGTCATGTCGCTGCTGGCCGACGTGCGTGCTGAAGTCGCTGTGATTCAGGCCCCGCCGTACAGCCGTCCGGCTCACACCTTCAGCCACATTTTTTCAGGTGGCTATGCAGCCGGGTATTACAGCTACAA
>CANCCE010000242.1 GCA_947374505.1 Comamonadaceae bacterium
GCCTACGCGGCCGCAGCCAAACACAAAGGCCAGCCGACGGTGATTTTGGCGCACACCAAAAAAGGCTACGGCATGGGCAGCGCCGGTCAGGGCAAGATGACCACGCACTCGCAAAAGAAGTTTGACGAAAACGAACTCATCGAATTTCGCAACCGCTTCAACTTGCCGCTGAGCGACGAGCAAGCCAAGCGCATTGACTTTTACCGGCCCGCCGCCGACAGCGCCGAAATGCAATACATGCAGGCCAAGCGCGCGGCGCTCGGCGGTTACTTGCCCAAACGCGACACCACGGCCGAACCCATCAACATCCCCGCGCTGCCCACCTATGGCAGCTTTGCGTTGGCAGCAGACGGCAAGGAAATGAGCACCACCATGGCCTTTGTACGGCTGCTCGGCGGCTTGCTCAAAGACAGCGCACTGGGCCCACGCATCGTGCCCATCGTGGCCGACGAAGCCCGCACTTTCGGCATGGCCAACCTGTTCAAGCAAGTCGGCATTTACTCCAGCGTCGGCCAGCGCTACGCGCCAGAAGACATCGGCTCGGTGCTCAGCTATCGGGAAGCCCTCGACGGGCAGATTCTGGAAGAAGGCATCAGCGAAGCTGGCGCACTGGCCAGCTGGACAGCCGCCGCCACCAGCTACAGCGTGCACGGCTTGGCCATGCTGCCCTTCTACATTTATTACTCGATGTTTGGCTTTCAGCGCGTTGGCGACCAAATCTGGGCAGCCGCCGACCAACGCGCCCGGGGCTTCCTGCTCGGTGCCACCTCCGGCCGCACCACGCTGGGTGGCGAAGGCCTGCAACACCAGGACGGCAGCAGCCATTTGGTGGCGTCAACCATTCCGAATTGCAAGGCTTACGACCCGGCTTTCAGCGCCGAACTCGCCGTTATCCTGGACCGCGGCATGCAAGAGATGATGGTCGAGCAGCAGGACGTTTTTTACTACGTCACCCTGATGAACGAGAACTACGCCCAGCCCGATCTGGTGCCCGGTTCAGAAGGCGACATCATCCGTGGCTGCTACCGCTTCAAAGACTTTCCAGCGGTGTCGCCGACGAAGGTCAAAGCCGCCAAAAATTCGGCCCGCGAAGTCACGCTGATGGGTTCCGGTGCCATCCTGACCGAAGTCATCAAAGCCGCTCAGTTGCTCGCCGAACAAGGCGTTCACGCCACGGTTTACAGCGTGACCAGTTGGAGCGAGTTGGCACGGGACGGCGCTGAACGCCAAAAGCGCGCGTTGAATGGTGAAGCGGCAACGTCGTCCTTTGTGACCGAACAGCTGTCCACCAGCCGCGGCCCGATCATCGCCGCCACCGACTACGTGCGCGCCGTGCCGGAGAGTGTGCGCGCCTTCGTGCCAGTGGGCCGCTCTTACCTGACGCTGGGGACAGACGGTTTTGGCCGCAGCGACACCCGTGCGGCCTTGCGGGCCTTCTTTGGTGTGGATGCGCAGAGCATTGTCAAAGCGGCGCTGCACCAGTTGCAGGCCACCACGGTTTAAGCGGGTTTTAATTCCCGCAAAAAATCCTTGATGGCTTGCGGATACATCAAGTGCTCTTGCGCCAGCACCCGGGCTGCTAGGGTCTTTGCGCTGTCGTCAGGCAACACGGGCACCACGGCTTGCGCCAGTATCTGACCGTGATCGAGCTCATTGGTGACGAGATGAACGGTCGCGCCGGCTTCTGTAGAACCCGCGTCAATCGCGCGCTGGTGCGTGTTGAGTCCGGTGAAGGCTGGCAGCAAGGACGGATGAATATTCACCATCCGTCCCGCGTAATGGGCCACAAAACCGGGCGTCAAAATCCGCATGAAACCGGCCAGCACCACCAGCGCAGGCTGATGCGCATCGATCAGTGTTTGCAAAGCGGCGTCAAAGGCCGCGCGGGACTCAAAGTCCTTGTGGTCTAGCACCTGCGTCGCCACACCCAAGGCTTGCGCCAGCGCTAAGCCTTCAGCACCGGGTTGGTTGCTGATGACCGCCGCCACGCGCGCGCCCAGCTGGACTTCCCATTGCTCTTGTTGCGCGGTCCTGATCAGCGCCGTCATGTTGGAACCAGCACCAGAAATCAAGATGACAATATTTTTTACGCTCTCGGTCATGGCCGGTAGTTTATGGCCTAGCGAACGGCCCACCCGCTGAGTTCAAGTCGATATCAAGTCAAGAGCCGGGAAGAGCGCGGCACATGCGCTATCAAAAACTCCATCTGGTCCGCCAAAATGCGGCGGTTGCGCAGAATGAAGTCTTCCCAAAGGCTGGGAACGTAAGGCGTGTACAGCAAGGGCATACGTGCCTGCTCTGGTGTGCGGCTGCTTTTACGGTGATTGCAAGCGCGACAAGCGGTGACCACGTTCATCCACGTGTCAATGCCCTGCTGCGCGAAGGGAATGATGTGCTCGCGCGTCAGCTCTTCTTCGTGGAAATGGTTGCCGCAGTATGCGCAAACATTTCGGTCGCGCGCAAAGAGCTTGCCGTTGGTCAAGCCGGGTTTGAGGTCAAAAGGGTTGATGTTCGGCACGCCGCGTGTGCCGATGATGCTGTTGACCGTGATGACCGACTGCTCGCCGGTTCGGGCATTGTGACCACCGCGAAACAGCGCCACTTGTGCACCAGCTTCCCAACGCACATCCCCGGTGGCATATTGCAACACGGCTTGTTCGAGGCTGATCCACGATTGTGGCAACCCCTGAGCGGACAGCTTCAAGACCTTCAAACGAACCTCCATGAAAATGGAAACCAGCGTCGAGCATCAAGGCAAGCAAACGCATTTTCTACACATGACGTCTGCCTGCTAGCCAACAATATACAGTGATTTCATGACAATTTTCTGGCAATACCCACGCCAACCCTCAAGGCGGCCGGAACGGGTCGCTAAAAAACGATAATCAGCTGCATGAAAATCTTTCGCGGCCATCAGCATCCTGCATTGGCTCAGCCCTGCGCGCTGACCATTGGCAACTTTGACGGGGTTCACCGCGGCCATCAGGCCATGCTCGCGGTGCTGAAAAATGAGGCTAAACACCGTGGTTTACCGGCCCGGGTCATGACCTTCGAGCCGCATCCGCGCGAGTACTTTTCCCCGGGCACGGCACCCACACGCATTTCGACCTTGCGCGACAAACTCACGGAGTTGGCACGCTGCGGCATTGACCAAGGCGTGGTGCTGCCGTTCAATGCACGCTTGGCCTCGCAAAGCGCCGACTCATTCATCCACGAGGTCTTGGTGAACAACCTTCAAGTGCGCTACGTGCTGGTCGGTGACGATTTTCGCTTTGGCAGCAAGCGCGCTGGCGACTACGCCATGCTCGACGCCGCCGGCCTCGCCTGCAGTTTTGAAGTTGCCCGTATGGACAGCTACGAAGTGCATGGAGCGAGGGTCTCCAGCTCGGCGGTACGCGAAGCACTGGCGCACGGCGACATGGATGACGCGGCACGACTGCTCGGCCGTCCTTACAGCATTTCGGGCCACGTGGTGCACGGCAAAAAGCTCGGTCGTGAGCTCGGCTTCCGGACCCTGAACATTGCCTTCAGGCACGACAAACCGGCCGCCAGCGGCATTTTTGTGGTGCGCACCCACGGGCTGGGTGCCAAAGGTCAAGCCCCTGTCGATGGCGTGGCCAGCTTGGGCATACGACCGACAGTAGAGGACGCTGGCCGCGTCTTGCTGGAAGTCCACTGTTTGGGCTGGACTCCCGAGGGAGCGGCCCTTGACAGTGCCTACGGTAAAATCATCCGCGTGGAACTGCTGCACAAACTACACGACGAGCTGAAATACGAGGGTCTTGAGGCGCTTCAAAAAGGCATCTCCCGGGACTGCGACAACGCGCGTGCATTTTTCTCAGCCATGCACACCGAAACCAGCCTGGATCGAATTTAGACGATCTCGCCACTGTCAGCGCCTGCCCTGATCACCGCAGGGCCCATGGCACCCCCTTCAGGCCCGCCTTGTGCGGCCTCCTCTCCTGCCAAGCTGCCCTGTTTTCTTCGAAATAAAACCATGTCCGACACCAAAACCGATTACCGCAGCACCCTGAACTTGCCTGACACGCCTTTCCCGATGCGCGGCGATTTGCCAAAACGCGAAGCCGGCTGGGTCAAAGAGTGGGAAGACCAAGGACTCTACAAAAAGCTCCGCGA
>CANCCE010000243.1 GCA_947374505.1 Comamonadaceae bacterium
GTGCCCGCTGCTTGTGGAAACGGGCCGATGGCACCGCTCTGTCCGCAGGGTTGGTGCACGCCGTGCGCCAGCATGAAGAGGGCAAAAGGCAGCGCGATGGCCCATAAGCTGTTGACGCCAGCCCAGGTGAAGCCGGCTAAAAGCAAGCCACTGGTCAGGCTCAGGCCGGCGGCGATGCCAACCGAGTTTTGTACGCCAAAGCGCGTCAGCAGGCGGCGGCATAAAAAAGTGCCGGCAACGTAGGCCAGACACATGAAGAAAAAGACCATGCCGTATTGCGTTTTGCTCAGACCGATGATGTTGATCAGCACAAAAGAGGAGGTCGCCAAAAAGGTGAAAAGGCCACCGTACGACGCTACCGACAACGCCGAAAAAGCCAGGAAGGTCGGGTTGCGGACAATCTGCAACCAGGTTCGCAGCAATGCCGCAGGGTGCAAGGCGAGTGGGTTCGGCCGACTCAGTGATTCTTCAAAGCGCAGGGTGATGAGACCCAGCGCCAGCACGCCAAACACGGCAGGAGCCAGCAAAGTGATGCGCCAGCCGCCATATTCTGCGAGCAAGCCCCCCAGCGGCCCGCAGATGCATGCCAGTGCGCCAAGACCCGTCAAGCCTTTGGACATGATGCGCGCGCCATCCATTGGGCGGTACAGGTCGCGGACGATGGCCCGTGCGCACATCACCACCGCGCCCATGGCTGCACCTTGCAGCACCCGCCAGCCGATCAGCCACTGCATCGAAGGCGCCAGCGTGCTGGCCACTGTCGCCAGCACATAGGCCGCAAGACCAATCAACAAAATAGGGCGCCGGCCAAAGCGGTCTGACAAGGGTCCCCACAGAAGTTGCGAGCAACCAAACGCCAGCAGCAGCGCGCTCAGGGTGTATTGCGCCTGCGACATCGGCGCCGAAAAGCTGTCAGCCAGCGCTGGCAAAGCGGGCAAATAGAGATCGGTGGTGACAGGCTGGATACCGAGCAGCATCGACAAAATCACCACCACCCAGCCGGGCGACATGCCGGCTTCGGTGCTGTTTGAAAGGTGTGTGGGCTGTGCAGGCATCCAGAAGAGCGTATCAGGAATTTTCCTGAATTCGCCCCTAGCTCAACGCGAGTCGAGCTTGAAAAGCTGTGCCAGCGCCGCTTTGTACTGCGGCTGGCCGACGGTGTTGGTGTTGTGGTGCGAGCCGTTTTCTACCAACACAAACAGCTTGGGCTCTGTCGCAGCCTCAAAGAGTTTGCGGCCCAGGTTGGGGTCAATGAGTTGATCGCGCCCACCGTGGACCACCAGCAGCGGCGAGCCAATTTGGTTGACCTTGCGAACAGCTTCAAAGCGCTGCGTGATCAATGCGGAAATGGGCACCCAACCCCATTTGAAGGTGCTCACCACATCGGCGATCGAGGTGAAAGTGCCTTCGACGATGGTGCCACTTTCATCAGTCACTTGGGAGGCCAAGTGGATGGCAATCGGTCCGCCCAGTGAGTGACCAAAAATATAGCGGGGCCGGTTCGGGTAGGTGACCGCCAGCCAGTCCCATGCGGCCCGGGCGTCTTCATAGGCCGTGTCTTCGGACGGCAACCCGGCGCTGCTTTTACCGAAGCCGCGGTAATCCACCCCCAACACCGAGAAGCCCAGCTCCTGCATCCGGCGCATGCGAAATGCTGAGCCGGTGACGTTCCAGCGGGCGCCATGCAGATACAGCAACACCGGCCTGTCGTCGTTGCTGAAGCCGGCTGCCGGCACGCCTTGCTGCAATGGAAAGCTGACTTTGAGTAACTTGCCCGCCGCTAAAGAGGCCAGCGGTTTGTCAGCCTCCAGCCACAGGCCGTGCAACTTGCTGGCTTGTCCGGTGACCTTTGACTGAAATTCAATCCAGACATCGTCCATGTTGAGAGCGGCCTCGACGCCGCCGCCCCAGCTGCGGTCGCTGGGTTGAAAAATCCAGGCCCGCTGGCGTTCGTCAAAGCTCGTGCAGCCAACGACCATGGCCGCCGCTAGGGCGAGCAAGGCGAATGTCAGTGCAGAGGTGACGGGGCGCAAGAGTTTCATCATTTTGTCTGAACATCATCGCTGTTTAAAGTTCAGCTATCTTCACTGGGGTCTTTTAAACTCTCGCCATGAGCACACCTGTCACACCTGAATCCGCCATGGCCCCGCCATCCTTGAAGCCCGGGACCGAAGCCTGGGTGCTCGGCATGGCCGGCCTGCTGCCCTTTGTCGCGGGCGCTGCAGGACTTTGGTTGCTGCCACCCGATTGGGCCGGTTTGGCTGCGTTGGCACTGCTCACTTATGCCGCTGTGATCGTCAGCTTTCTGGGCGGTATTCATTGGGGGCTGGCGATGCCATTGGCGAAGACGCGCCGCGGTCTGCTCATATGGGGCGTCTTGCCGAGCTTGCTGGCCTGGGCCGGTTTGCTGCTCAACAGCGTTTGGGGCTTGCTGCTCATGGCCGCCAGCTTGTTGCTTTGTTATGTCGTCGATTGTCAGGTTTACCGATCTCTGAGCCTCGGTGGCTGGATCGGTCTGCGTGGCTTACTCACGGTTGTTTCCGTGCTGTCTTGCCTGGCGGGCGCTGCCGCCTTTATGGCGCAGGATTGAAAGTTCAGCGGCCGCGCAAAAACAGACTGTCGAGGTCGCGGATGCTCATTTGCCGCCAAGTCGGCCTGCCGTGGTTGCATTGGTCAGAGCGGTCGGTGGCTTCCATTTGGCGTAGCAGCGCGTTCATTTCATCCAACGTGAGTTGGCGGTTGGCGCGGACCGCGCCGTGGCAAGCCATGGTCGAGAGCAGCTCATTTTGGGCGCGCTGAATCACGGTGCTGGCGTCGTGCTGTGCCAACTCTGCCAACACGCTGCGCGCCAACTCGACCGCGTCCGACTGCGCCAGCGAGGTTGGCACTGCACGCACCGCCAGTGTCTTGGGTGAGAAAGGCGTGATCTCCAGCCCCAGCGTTTGCAAAGTCTCTGCGGCGCTTTGAGCGGTGTCGATTTCTTGCGCGGTGGCGGCAAAGGTGGCGGGAATCAGCAAAGGCTGACTGGCGATGACCGCATTGGCTGAATTGTCCAGCTGGTTCTTCAGGCGTTCATAAACAATCCGTTCATGCGCTGCGTGCATGTCCACAATGATCAAACCGCTGGTGTTCTCCGCCAGGATGTAAATGCCTTGCAGTTGTGCCAGTGCCCGCCCCAGCGGCCAGTCGCCAGACGGTAAGTTGGGTGCCTCGGCGTTAGGGCGCGGCGCAGCGACCGGCCACATGGCTTCGAAGTCGCTGACCCGGTGCTCCGTCCGGTGCTCCGTGTGCGTTGAAAAATCCATGCCGGGTTGCGCCCAGCCCAAGCCGCGGGCGGCGCGTTGGGCGTCTGAGACAAAGCCTGGCAGGCCAGTGGCTTGCAGGGGCGCGTTCGCATCCGCAGCGTCCATTGCACCAACGCCGCTACCGACAACGGCTCCACCGATCTGCGAGCGCGGTACCGCCAGCGCATTTTCGGCGGCGTGGCGCACAGCTTGGTGCACTTCACGGCTGTCCCGAAAGCGCACTTCAATCTTGGTCGGGTGCACGTTCACGTCGACGCGGGCCGGGTCCATCTCGACATACAGCGCATAGACCGGTTGGCGGTGGCCATGAAGCACGTCTTCATACGCGCTGCGGGCGGCGTGGGTCAACACCTTGTCGCGCACATAGCGGCCGTTCACATAGGCAAACTGCTGGTCGGCGCGGGAGCGGGCGGCATCCGGTATACCGGCCCGGCCCCAGACCCGTACGGCCGGCCCACCGTCCATACGGTGCGCACTGCTTTCGTAATTCACGGCGATGGATTGCGCCACAAACTCGGCGCCCAACACATCCGCCAAGCGCTGGTCCAGCGCGGCCACCCGGTCTTCGGTTCGCAGCGCCTCGGTGCAGGCGCGCCACTGTTCGATCAGCTTGCCTTCGTGCCAGATGGCAAAGCCGACGTCGGGACGCACCAGCGCGTGGCGCCGGACAGCTTCAATGCAATGCGCCAGTTCGGTGGCGTCAGTCTTCAAAAATTTGCGCCGTGCGGGCGTGGCGTAAAACAGCTCGCGCACTTCGACGCTGGTGCCGCG
>CANCCE010000244.1 GCA_947374505.1 Comamonadaceae bacterium
CGCAGCATCGACAGCGTTGGGTCGATCTCTCGTTTGCGTCGCTCCTCGGCCAGCGTCCGAAAAATCGCCCAGACGTCTTCAGGTGCCTGAAAATACTCGCGCCGGTCATTGGGCAAATGTTGCAGTCGCACCAAATTCCAGGACTGCAACTCCTTCAGGCCCATGCTGACGTTGGAGCGCGAAAAGGCCAGTGCCTCACCAATGTCGTCCGCATTCAGCGCGCGCGGCGAGACATACAACAAGGCGTAAATTTGTCCGACAGTGCGGTTGATGCCCCAGCGGCTACCCATTTCACCAAAGTGCAAAACGAAACGCTGGGTTAAAGGGGCCAACTGCATAACTTCTCCAAATTTCAGGAATTACTGAAAGTTGTAGAAGTTTAAATCTTTGCGGGTAATTTTGAAAGTCCCTCCAAGATCAAAGGTTGTGGGCGCGACTTGCGCTCCTTTCATAACGGGTTCAACCGACCCTGAATGGTATATTTTCAAAGATGAAAAATCCCTCGGCTGACGCTGCTGACAATGTGACCCCCGACACCCCACTGACGCGAGAGGAACTGCATTTCCGGCGCATCGACATGCGCGGATGGCGGCGCTCCGATGGCTTGTTTGAAGTCGAAGGCCGCGTCACTGACCGCAAGCCACATGACTTTCAGGTTCCCAACGGGACTAAAGTGGTTCCGGCTACTACACCGCTTCACGACATGGGCGTCAAACTCGTTTTTGACGACAACATGCTGGTGCACGACGTCTTTGCCTTCACGGATGCCGCACCCTACACAGATTGTTTGACGGCCGGAACGACCCTGCAAACGCTGAAGGGCATGCGTATTGCGGCGGGTTGGAGCGCGGAGGTGACCCGCCGTTTGGCGGGTGCCAACAGCTGCACCCACCTGATGCAACTTCTGATCCCGATGGGGACGACCGCTTTTCAATCACTCACCACATTGCGCATGGACAGGCCGGAACCGCTCAACGCCGAGGGCAAGCCCGTCAAGATCAACAGCTGCTACGCCTATGCCGCCGACCGGAGCCTGGTGATGCACAAATGGCCGGCGTTTTACACTGGCCAGAAATAACACCAACGACGCGACAAACGTCCAAACAACTGGAGACAACATGACCCTCAACCGCAGCATCACCAACGCCCTCTTGGCCATCGCTCTGTCCTTCGGCCTAGCCGCCGCCGTTTCGGCACAGGTCAAACCGAACATCAAAGACATCGGCTCTGTGCCACCGGCGTCAGTTATCTACATCGGCAACAGCTTCTTTTATTACAACAACAGCATGCACGGCCACGTCGGCAACATGGTGAGCGAGGGGTTCAAAGGACACAAATACCGGGGCTCGTCCGTCACCATCAGCGGCTCCGGTTTTGACTGGCATGACGTTGACTCCTACTTCCGGCCGAAGGGCATTGGCAAATACTCTTTTGTCGAGAACAACCGGGTGGTCTTCAACCCGCCCGGCGACAAATTGTTTGAGGTCGCCGTCATGATGGACTGCAGCCAGTGCCCCATTCACCCAACCTTGAAAGAAGTCTTCACCGAGTACGCCAAAAAACACAGCGACACCGTACGCAAACACGGTGCCGTGCCTGTCTTTTTCATGTCTTGGGCTTATCAGGATGCGCCAGAGATGACCCAAGGCTTGGCCGATGCTTACACCGTTGCCGGCAATGCCAATCAGGCTTTGGTAATTCCAGCCGGACTGGCTTTTGCCCGTTCGATCGCTCAGCGGCCAGAGCTCAATCTCTATGTTGCCGACAAACGCCATCCGAGCCCGGCAGGCACGTACTTAGCAGCAGCCACCACCTACGCCGCCTTGTTTAAAAAGTCACCTGTGGGCCTGAAGTACAACGCAGGCCTGACACCTGAGGTCGCAGCGCATTTGCAGCAAGTCGCTTGGGACACGGTGCAGCAGTACTTTGGGCGTTGATTTAAACCCTAAAACACATAACCCACGCCAAAGATCAAACTGCTGTCAGCCGGCTTAATCCCCGGAGGGGGCGAACTGTCATAAGCCACGTTGAATTGCGTGGTGAGATTCAAGCCATTGGCAATCGGAACCCGCAAGCCCAGTTTGTTGGTGACCAGTGTGCTGGCGCTTTCATGGCGCCCGGCGGTCATGTGGGTGTTGTTGAAAAATACCATCGCGTTGTCGAAGAATTTGTGCTCATAGTTCAGCGCCAGACTCAGGGCTGGATAGCTGCGTTCAGGGGCAATTTCATACTTCTCACGGACGTAGCTCAAGCCCACCTCGGTCGACAGTTTCGTCTGTTCGCTTTCAATGATTTGTCGGCCATAACCCGTCCCTAGAGAGGTCCGCTGGCTCAAATTGGCCAGCACATCACTCTGCGCCCGCGCATTCACAAAGACATAGTTTTTCTGACTCAGAAAAATGTCATGCTGCGCCGCCAACAACCTCCTCGATGAGGTCGTGAAGCCAAAAGCCTTTGCCTCGTTGACAGCCATGTTGATGACATATCGCTTGTCCGGCGTTCTGGCCACCAACTCAGCGTCCAAATTCAACATGTCGTCGTTGGAATTGCCCCGGTTAAACGTGCCACCCAGCGTTGCACGACCGGAATACTTGACAGAGGGATCAATCACCGGCGGATTGAGTCGGGCCAGATCTGAGCGCCTCATGCTAACGACTGGGCTGGGCGGCGTCGGCGCCACGACAACACGTCCGTCGGGCTGCAGAACTAGTTGACCCTGCAGCTGCGTGCCGTCGGCCAGTTCGATCCGAATGCCATCATCCGTACGCAACTCGACCACTTTGCCCCAAGGGATTTTGACCCGGCCAAACAGCGGCGATTTCACGGTCAGCAACTGATCTTGCAGAGCGACAATTTCACCCGAGATTTGATCGCCATTGTCCAACCTCAACTTGGCTGCGTGTGTCACCGGTGACACACAAATGGCAACGATGGCAAGAGCACAGCCCCTCACCCCGGTCCGTAAAAACTTTGTTTGAAACCTGGAAAACATGCCGTGCGCTGACCTTCAATTTTGACGGAAAGCGAAAACGGTAACACAGCCGCCAATGACTTAGTTCCTAAAAAGTAATTCAGAAAGTGATCAGGCCAGTTGCAGACGACGAATGATTTCAGACGTCGCACCGGCTTGGTTCATGGTGTAGAAATGAATGCCCGGCACGCCGGCCATGTGCAGTTGGTCGCACAGGTCGGTGATGACGTCCAAGCCAAAGGCCTTGATTGAATCCGTATCGTCACCGTAGCCTTGCAGGCGCAGCCGAATCCAGCGTGGAATCTCGGCACCACAGGCATCTGAAAAACGCATGAGCTGGGTCGAGCTGGTGATCGGCATGATGCCAGGCACGACTGGCACTTCAACGCCTAGTTTGTAGGCGTCATCGACAAACCGGAAGTAGCCATCGCTGTTGAAAAAATACTGCGTGATAGCCGCATTGGCACCAGCCTTGACCTTGGCGGCAAAGGCCTGCAAATCTGCCTCAGCGGATTTCGCCTGCGGATGAATCTCCGGGTACGCCGCCACTTCAATGTGAAACGCGTCACCTGTTTCGGCGCGGATAAAGGCCACCAAGTCGCTGGCGTGATGGAACTCGCCACCCATGCCGAAACCGCTCGGCAAGTCACCGCGCAAGGCCACCAGACGCTTCACGCCCATGGCTTGCAACAGAGCCAGCTGTTCGCGCACGGTGGCCTTGGTGGCACCCACACATGAAAAATGCGAAGCCGCTTCAACGCCTTCGGCCAAGATTTCCTTGACCGCGGCAAACGTGCCTTCTTGCGTGGAGCCGCCAGCCCCAAAAGTGACCGAGCAAAACTCCGGCTTTAACGCATACAACTGCTGCCGCGTGACGCGCAGCTTGGCGGCACCTTCAGGGGTTTTGGTCGGGAAAAATTCGAAACTGATCGGCAGTGTCATGGCGTTCATCAATCACTTTATTCAGCGAGATTTTTCTTCTCGCGCTTCTTGCTGCGCGCCGGACCGGGCTGACCCGCGTGCGCGGCTTCACCGTCTTCGTCCATGGCATCTAACAAACTGCGGGTCGCACTGCGCGGCACACGCTTGGCCGCTTGACGCGC
>CANCCE010000245.1 GCA_947374505.1 Comamonadaceae bacterium
GCCCAGGGACGAGCCACTTGGCCTTCGGTAGCGGCAGCAGCCAGTGCGGCTTCTTCTTCGTTGAGAAAACTCACGGGACCCAAAGCTGCAGCCTGCAACTGCAACTTGGCATTGACTTCTGCATAGATGGCGCGGTAGACCACTTGCTCAATAGATTCACCCGTGGTGGTGGAGCCGTGACCGCGCATGAGCACACAGTTGTGCTGTCCGAGCGACTTCGCCAACGCGCGACCCAGACCGGTGTCGCGAATCAGCATGTCGGTGTTGCCGGCGCTTTCCCGAATGTCGAACAAGGACGACCCGCTGCCCAAAAATCCACTCATGTGAAAGATCGGCCGCAAGCGCTGACCTGTCACGCCAAAAGGGATCATGCTTTGCGAATGGCTGTGCACCACGGCCACCACGTCCGGGCGTGCTTTGTAAATCTCGCTGTGAATGAAACGCTCCAGGTAAGAACGTTTGTCGCTTGCAACCGCCAAATCTCCCTCCATGTCGTAGGTCAGGATGTCGGATGGGCGAACCAGGCCGGGTGCGCGATTGCAAGACAACAAAAAGTGCCCGGGTGACTTGTCATGGCGAACGCTGATATGACCGAAGGCGTCGACCACGTTTTGATCGTAAAGAATGCGATTGGCCAAGGCCAGTTTTTCGAGAAGGTCAGGATTTGGGGCGGGCACGTGCACAAGGTTCTCCGAATAGGCCTGCGTGGTTGTCGTGCGCAGGCCACTTTAAAAATGAATACAGATGCGTATCTTCATCAAGCCTCGATCTTCACACCCTTCCAAAAAGCCACGCGATCTTTGATCGAATCGGCTTCGTTCTTGGGCTCAGGGTAGTACCAGGCGGCGTCGGTGTTCATTTCGCCGTTGACCAGCAGCGAGTAGTAACTCGCCTGCCCTTTCCAGGCACACATGGTGTGGTGGTTGCTGAAGGTGACGTAGTCGCGGTTGAGGGCGCTGATCGGGAAATAGTGGTTGCCTTCGAGCACGACGATGTCGTCGCTCTCTGCAATCACGGTGTCTTGCCAAATGGCTTTCATGGAGATTCCTTGGGATATTTTGAAGGGAGAAATTCAATCTGCAGCTTAAACGCCGCCTTGTGGATGGGTCGGATCGATCCACAACACAGACTGCGGTTTTTCGGCGGGTTCAATGTCAAGGTTCACGGCCACGGCTTCGCCATCACTCCGACACAGCACGCATTCGAGTAGTTCGGTGGCACTCGCGTTGATTTCTTGGTGTGGCACAAACGGCGGTACGTAAATGAAGTCACCGGGACCGGCCTCAGCCGTGAACTCCAGGTGTTCACCCCAGCGCATACGCGCTTTGCCACGGATGACATAAATCACGCTTTCCAGCGGGCCGTGGTGGTGCGCACCCGTCTTGGCATCGGCATGAATGGTGACCGTTCCGGCCCACAATTTTTGAGCGCCGACACGCGCAAAGTTGATGGCTGCACTGCGGTCCATGCCAGGCGTTTGCGCGGTGTTGCTGTCCAGCTGGCCAGCGCCAATCACGCGCACGCCATCGTGTTTCCACAATGGCTCATGACTGTGTGGATGAGAGTGTGAATGGCTTGGATCGGTACTCATGTAGCAGCCTTTGCTTTCTGTTTTACTGGTAACGCTCACGCGCCAAGGCGGCACCCTTGGCCAGCGCTTCGAGTTTCTTCAGAGCGACCTCGCGGCTCATCGGTGCCAAGCCGCAATTGGTACACGGCAGCAGCCGGTTTTTAGGCACGTACTGAAGCGATTTACCGATGGTGTCGGCCACTTGCTCGGGTGTTTCTATCACGTCACTGGCGACGTCGATGACGCCGACCATCACGTCTTTGCCTTCGAGCAGCGCCATCAAATGCGGCGGTACATGCGAGTGGTAGCACTCGAGGCTGACTTGTTGAATGCTGCTTTTGGCCAGCGCCGGCAGCACCTGTTCGTACTGCCGCCACTCTTCACCCAGCGTTTCTTTCCAGTCGTCATTGGCCTTGATGCCGTAGCCGTAGCAGATGTGTACCGCTGTCGTGCACGTCAGGCCTTGCGCGGCGCGCTCCAGCGCCTTGACACCCCAGTCGGCGGCTTCCTTCATGTAGACATTGAAGGCCGGCTCGTCAAACTGAATGACGTCAACGCCATCGGCCTGCAAGGCCAATGCCTCTTGGTTCAGCAACTCGGCAAAGGCCATCGCCAGCTTGACCTTGTCGCCGTAAAACTGATCGGCCACGGTGTCGACAATCGTCATCGGGCCAGGCAGCGTGAACTTGATTTTATTTGTCGTGTGGGCGCGTAAGAACCGGGCTTCGGCGGCATGCACGCGGCCCTTGAGTTTGAGCGCCGAGACCACCTGCGGCACCATCGCGTCGTAGCGGTTGTCACGAATGCCCATCTTCACCTTGTGCTCGAAGTCAATGCCTTCGACTTGTTCCAAAAAGCCGTGCACAAAATGTTGGCGCGATTGCTCGCCGTCACCGATCACGTCGAGGCCAGCGTCTTCTTGCGCTTTGATCCACAACAAGGTGGCATCCAGCTTGGCCTGCGCGAGCTCAGCGCCTTCGGCTTTCCACTGCGGCCAAAGTTTTTGGGTTTCTGACAACCAAGCCGGCTTGGGCAAGCTACCGGCTATGGTGGCGCTGAAAAGGGATCGGGTCATGTTTGGATTTCTATGTGAGGGCGGTCGTCCACAGCCGCTTTAATGATTGTCAATTGGCGAACTGCCACTATAGCGAAAGAATAGCGGAAGAACGCCAACAAATGTCTAGGCTGAAAGGCTGTTCCAATAGATCTCTTTCCTGCACCCGACCCGAGAACTGTTCATGGCACTCAAAGCCACCATCTACAAAGCCCAATTGCAAATCGCCGACATGGACCGCAACGTCTATGCCGACCACACGGTGGTCATCGCGCGCCACCCGTCTGAGGCCGACGAACGCATGATGATTAGGCTGCTGGCCTTTGCGCTAAACGTCACCGCCGACGACCACAAAGGCAAGCTCGAATTCGCCAAAGATCTTTGGGATGTCGACGAAGCCGCCCTTTGGCACAAGGATTACACCGACGCTATCCTGCACTGGATTGACGTTGGCCAGCCCGACGACAAGCGCCTGATGCGCGCCGCTGGCCGGGCCGAACGGGTGACGGTATTGAGTTTTTCGAGCAGCACGCCGGTGTGGTGGAAGGCCATTGAGTCCAAGCTCACACGCGCCAGCAACCTGGTGGTCTGGCAGATTGACGCCGCCGAAAGTCAGGCGCTGGCCAAGCTCGCGGCCCGCACCATGCAGCTGCAGGTGACGGTCCAAGACGGCACGGTCTGGATGAGCACCGGCACCGACTCCGTCGAGATCACGCCGCGCCGCTTGACGCCGCGCTTGGATTAGCCCTTTACCGCAACCGTTGCGTCCAATTCATCATGCTGGTAAACCGGCAGTTCTGCACCGCAGCTAAAACAGAATTTAGCGGACTCCGCTTGGCCTTCAGTTAGACACACTTGGCAGGTGCGGGTGGTCGGTAAGGCTTGCCTGCGGCCCATGCGCTGCGCGGCCATTTCCGCTGTGACGATGCCGGTCGGCACTGCCAGCGTGCCCCAGCCCATGAGCATCATGAAGGAGGCAATCAAGCGACCAAAATCAGTCTTCGGCACCAGGTCGCCAAAGCCCACGGTGGTCAGGGTGCTGATGGCCCAGTAGACCGACGTCGGAATGCTCGTGAAGCCATTGCCAGGCCCTTCGACCACATACATGACGGTGCCAAAAATCAGCACCAACATCAGCACGGCTGACAAGAACACCAGAATTTTGCGGCGGCTGGCGACAAACGCCTGCGCCAGCGCTTGGTATTCGTCGACATAAGCGGCGAGTTTGAAGACCCGAAAAACGCGCAACAAACGCAGCACGCGCACATCAACCAGCGCATACAGTTCTGGAAAAAACAGCGCGAGATAGGTTGGCAACACGGCCAGCAAATCGATCACGCCAAAAAAACTCGTGGCGTAACGCCACGGCCGACGCACACACACCATGCGGGCCAGATACTCCAGCGTGAAAAACACCGT
>CANCCE010000246.1 GCA_947374505.1 Comamonadaceae bacterium
GAATCGCTTTCAGCGCCTTGATCGTGAGCAGTTCAGGGTCGCCCGGGCCAGCACCGACCAGCGTGCACTGGCCGCGGACGTTGTCGAAGGATGTGTTGTCGCTGTTCATAGTTGCGATGTCAGATGCAAGATGTGTTCCACCTGCCGCGCGATTGGCACCGGCACCGGTTCTGAGCCGGACAAAATCGCCGCAATATACGCCGCTGTGCTGGCTGCATCAATGGCCTTTGGCAGGTTCGGCAAACTGGCGAGCGTGCCGGCTTGGGCTTGCTGCAACTCAATGCGCTGGCCATGCACATAACCATCCATCGGCGGCGTGCGCCGCGCATCGGCGACGACTTCGCCTTCCGTGCCTCGCAGCAGCAAGGCGTTGGCCTGCATCAAGGCCAAGGTCTGCGCCATCGAGATGGCGTATTCGGGATGCGTGTAACTGCTCACCACCAGCGCTTTGCCAAGGCAGGGGTTCATGAGCTTGACCAAGCTGTGTGCCGGATTCCGCAGACCAACCAGACGCCGCACATCGAGCAGACGTTTCAGGCCCGGACTCAGCAGCTCGGTAGGTGCAAAGACAACGCTGCCAGCTTCAATCGGCGCCACCGCCGTCAGCGCGGGAATATTCAGCGCCAGCAGCACGTCTGAGCTCAAGACCCGTGTTGATTCGGTGGCAGTGCCATGTACCAGCACGGCCAAGCCTTCGCGGGCCAGCAGCAAGGCCAGCAGGGGTGTCAAGACCGGCAGCTTGCGGGCACCGTTGTAACTGGGCAAAACCACGGTGCAGGCAGAGTTGTCTGCCGGCGCGGGAAAGCAATGCAAGCGCTGATGCGTTGCGTCAAGGAAACCCGCCATTTCTTGCGGTGTTTCTCCCTTGATACGCATGGCCAGACAAAAGGCACCGACTTCAAGGTCAGTCACTGCGCCGTCCAGCACTTGGCCGAGCAGGTCTGCAGCCTGTTCACGGCTGAGCGAACGCGCGCCATCTTTGCCGCGGCCAATTTCCTTGATGTAGTGACTGATACCCATGGTGGCTATTGTCTGTGAAGGTTGATAACTTTCAGTTATGAACTAATGCAAGTGCTGGCTTGGCTGAGCGCACCAAGCGTTTGAGTTCCGGCACGCAGGAGCCGCAGTTGGTGCCGCACTTAAGGGCGCCTTGCAATGCCATCAAGCGTTGGTCGTCGCGCATCAAATCGGCTGCGCCGCCAGCCGCTTCGTGAATCAAAGCCAATTGCGTTTCGATGCCTGCATCTGTCACGTTGAAGCAGGTGCAGACCGGCTTGCCGCGCGACTGCAGCGCCACCGGCGCATTCGCGCCGGGCAGCAGCAACAGTCGACCGTAGGCTTGCGCTGGCAACTCTTCAAGCAGCAGGGTTTTGATCCAAGCCTCGGCGCTGGTGTCGCCGGCCAGCACAAAGCCAGTGAGTTCGACCTTCTCGCTAAGGCGCTCAAGCCTGGCCGTGCGGTGCTGGCCTTTTTGGGGGTCGGCGTAGCGCAGCGCGTCGGCGCCGCTCAGGCCGAGTGCCGCCTCGATTTGTGCCAGCACGCTGGCGCTGGGCGCTTCATAGCCTGCAGCGCGGAACAGCACGCCGGTGCGTTCGCGGCTGCGGTCGGCCAACGGGGTGTTGTTTGAAAACGGCACGCAGCTGGTGAAGGGAAACGCCGCCATGAGGTGCTTGAGTTGAGTCCGTGCGGACAGGGCTTCGTCATCGGGCAGCCAGGCCATGGCCAGCAGAGACCAAGGCAGTTCAGCCTTGAGAATTTTGACGGCGGCGTGTTTCAGTTCGGGCTGTTTGGAGCTCGGGCAGTAGGCCGAGGTGGTCAAGGCGTTGACCCCGGCCAGACGCTCGCCATGGCTGGAGACGCCGCTCAAATATTCTTCGCCCCAATGCATCGCCATGAAGGCTTGGCTGACGGCGACTTCTGGTGAGGCTTGCAGGGGCACGACGATGGAGCCGCGCTTGGAGGTCACGTGCACCAAGTCGCCCTCTTTGAGCAGGCGGCGCGTCATGTCTTGCACGTTCATCTGCAGTGACGGTTCGGCTACGTGCCCAAACAAGCGGCCCAGCGTGCCAGTGCGGCTCATGCCATGCCATTGGTCGCGCAGGCGGCCGGTGGTCAGCGAAAAAGGAAAGCGCGACTCGCGCGGCTCGGCCACCGGTTGGTAGACCGTGTTGACAAAGCGTGCTTTGCCATCTGCCGTGGGGAAAATGCCGTCTTCGTACAGACGCTGTTGACCGACGGTTTGGCCCTCTTTCAAGGGCCATTGCTGCGGCGCTTCATCGAGCATGGCGTAGCTCATGCCGGTGATGTCGAGGTCGCGGCCACGGGTCGACTCGCGGTGTTCATTCCAGATGGCTTCGACCCCAGCGCTTGCGTCGCTCAGCGAATAGGGGAACAGCGATTGGCCTGTCAGGTGCCGAGACGGCAGCAACTTTTCAAGCCGCTGTGCAAAGTCTTGCGCAATCGACCAGTCATGCCGGGTTTCGCCGGGTGCTGCAACGGCCGGCCGGACGCGGCTGATACGCCGTTCACTGTTGGTGACGGTGCCGGTTTTTTCGCCCCAGGTGGTGGCCGGCAGCAGCAGGTCGGCAAAGTCGCAGGTGCTTGCCGTCGCGAAGGCTTCTTGCACGACCACGAACTCGGCACGCTCTAGCGCGCGGCGCACGGTGGTCTGGTCGGGCATTGACTGCGCCGGGTTGGTGCAGGCAATCCACAAGGCCTTGATCTCGCCATCGGCTGCCGCTTGGAACATCTCGACCGCCGACTTGCCAGCTTGCTCCGGCACCGAAGGCAGGCCCCACAAGGCGGCGACTTCAGCGCGGTGCTGCGGGTTGGCGAGGTCGCGGTGGGCGCTCAGTAAATTCGACAAACCGCCGACTTCACGGCCGCCCATGGCGTTGGGCTGGCCAGTCAATGAAAACGGGCCGGCACCGGGTTTGCCGATGTGGCCGGTGGCCAGATGCAAGTTGATCAGCGCTGCGTTTTTGGCCGTGCCGCTGCTCGACTGGTTCAGGCCCTGGCAGTACAGGCTGAGCGTGGCGGCAGAGGTCGCAAACAAGCGTGCAGCCGTCAGTAAATCTTCTTTGGTGATGCCGCAGGTTTGCGACACCAGCTCGGGTGTGTAGTCGCGTACTGTGGCCTTGAGCGCCTCAAAACCGGTGGTGTGCGCAGCGATGTAAGCCGCGTCCGTCCAGCCTTCCCACAGCATGATGTGCAGCAAGCCGTTGAACAGCGAGACGTCGGTGCCGGGCAGGATGGGCAAATACAAATCGGCGATTTCGGCGGTGTCGGTGCGTCGTGGATCGCAAAAAATGATCTTCAACGCCGGGTTGGCGGCTTTGGCGTCCTCAATGCGCCTGAACAAAATCGGGTGCGCGTAAGCGGTGTTGCTGCCGACGATGAAAATGCACTGCGCATGGTTGACGTCGTCGTAGCAATTCGGCGGCGCGTCAGCGCCCAGCGTTTGCTTGTAGCCGGCCACGGCGCTGCTCATGCACAAGCGCGAATTGGTGTCGACGTTGTTGGTGCCAATCAAACCTTTGACGAGTTTGTTGAAGATGTAATAGTCTTCCGTCAGGAGTTGGCCGGAGATGTAAAAACCCACCGCGTCAGGACCATGCTCACCAATGATCTGCGCAAAGCGCTGGCTCGCAAGGTCGAGTGCGCCGTCCCAGGAGACGACGTCGGCAACGCCGCCGCGCGTGCTGCGCAGCATCGGCTGCAACAACCGTGTTTGCCGTGTCACCACGGCTGAGGCGGTCAGCGCAAGCGTTGAGCCTTTGGTGCACAGCCGGCCGAAGTTGGCCGGATGGGTTGGGTCACCGCGAACGCCGGTGATTTCGTTGCCCTGCGACTCGATGATGACGCCACAGCCCACACCGCAGTAGGGGCAGGTTGATCGGGTTTCACGCACCGCGTTGACATTGGAGAGGGTCAACTCAGGCCTCGCTGGTGATCGCAGTTTTGTGCCCCGGCCCGG
>CANCCE010000247.1 GCA_947374505.1 Comamonadaceae bacterium
GGCACGCTGTATCTGATGTGTCTTTTGTTGCTGGCGGCGTTGACGGTCATCATCGAGCGCAGCGTTTACCTGTCCAAAATGCAGCAAGGCGGGGCATCGTTGATCGCCCTGCTGAACTCCGGCGCAGCCTTGCATTCGGAAGCGGCTCAAAAAGCCTTGCTTCAGTATGAACGGTTGCCGCATGTGAGCCTGTTCACGGCGGCGCTGATCGAGCCGGCCAACGCTGAACGTGAGACCTGTGCAGGCCATCTTGAAGAAGCGGTGATGCACGAGGTGCCCACACTTGACCGCTCTTTATGGGTGCTCGATACGGTGATCACGTTGGCGCCGCTGCTGGGTCTTTTTGGCACCATCATCGGCATGTTTGGCGCATTTGCGGTGCTGGGCGATGTGCAAAACGGCGCGGGTGAAGTCACTGGCGGCATTGCTGAAGCCTTGATCGCCACGGCGTCTGGTTTGTTCATTGCGATGATTGGCTTGGTCTTTTTCAATTGGCTCAACACCAAGGTGCGCGTCATCGTGCACCAAATGGAAACGCTCAAGCTGATGTTGCTGAACCGTCGCTTTGGGGCCAGCCCTGTGGTGGATGTGCGCAGTGGTCTGAAGGTGGTTTGACGATGCGCTATTTTGAGACGCGCAAGGCCCGCATCGAGATCATTCCGATGATCGACATCATGCTGTTCCTGCTGGTGTTTTTTGCGATGATGACCTTGCGCATGATTCCCGCCTCTGGCCACGTGTCCAAATTGCCGACCAGCTCGACCGCGACGACGATAGCGCCGCCCAAACTGATGATTGAAATTCATGCGGGCGGTGAACTCTTTGCCGAAGGTCAGGTCGTGACGTCCGAACGTGTAAGCGACTTGGTCCGCAGCCGTGACCCTGCTAAGTTGGCTGTCACGATTGCCGGCAGCGAGGATGCCACCTTGCAGCAGGTGATGCGCGTGATTGACGCCGTGCGTATCGGTGGCGCCACCCAAATTGGACTGGCTGCCCGTCAGGCAACACGGTGAGCGCTGTTCTTCAGGGGTTCGCCTTTGCCCGCAGAGGCGAACGACGTCAATGGCAGGCGTTTGGTTCTGCGCTGGGTCTAGAGGTTGTGGTGATTGGCGTGTTGATGGCCTGGTTGGCCGCGCACACGCCGCCGTTGCCAGAGGTTGTCGTGCCACTGAGCATCGAGTCGCTGGTCGCACCGGCGCTCGAGAAGCCGCGCGAACCCGAAAAAGTGAAACCGCCACCGATCGTGCCGCCCGTTAAACCGCTGGTGCGTGCGGTGACGCCTACGCCGCCCACGCCAGTGTCGACGCCAGTCGTTGCCGCTGTGACCCCACCGTTGTCCCCGGCCCCATCGCCTATCGCCGCGCCGACGGCACCAGCCACTCCGGTGGCCACAGCCGCGCCCGTGGTGCCGGTCGTACCGCCAACAGCCAACGTCGTTGATCCAGCGCTGGCCTATAACGCCAAGCTCACGGCCGCGGCGCAAGCCGCGTTTGAAGTGCCCGGTGCTGTGACGGCTTTGGGTTTCAAAGGTCGGGCGCGCGTCGAGTTCAATCTGCGCGATGCGGTCGCTTCTGCCGTGCACATCGTTCAGTCGAGTGGACTCGGTGCGATGGACCGGGCGGCTTTGAAGGCCGTGCAAAACGCCGTGTTTCCACAGCCGCCAGCAAGTTTGCAGGGCAAAGAGTTGCGTTATCAAATTTGGGTGACGCACGACACGGCTCGCTGAGCTTTCATTCTGCATGGCAATTTGCCAAGTCTTCTTCAAGTACAGAGAACCGAGACATCATGCCTACCCCTCAGCATCCGCGACCCTTTGGGTCTGCATGGCTTTTCATAGTGGCGTCCGTGATATGGGCCGGTGGCCTGACATCGGCCGCTGCAGCGACCGACGTGGCATCTATGGTGGTGCCTGACGCCGTCTTCACTGTGCAAGCCGAAGGGCAGCGCGCTATGGTTCGGGTCTTGACCCGCGCCGACAGTTGCCCCGGCATCTCGTGGGGCGGCAAACCCCCAGAAGTCATGAGCTTGCGTGTCGCCGCGGCAACGCTCCCGGCGCGTCAAGAGGCCATCCAAGCCGACAGCAAACCGGCGGTCTTCGATGTTCGAACGTGTGAGGCGACTTGGCCTCAAGGCGTTCACAGCGCCAGCGTGGACGGCACAGCGCTGGCTGCACCGCGCGCTGATATCAAGCGCATCGTCATCATTGCCGACACAGGTTGCCGCATGAAGGCGTCTGAAAACGCCTTTCAAGATTGCAACGACGCCGCGAAGTGGCCGTTCGCCAAAGTGGCCCAAAGCGCTGCCGCCAAGCATCCGGATCTGGTGATTCACATTGGCGATATTCATTACCGCGAAAGCCCTTGTCCGGCCGGAAACGCAGGCTGCGCCAATGTCGCTTGGGGCTATGGTTACGACGCTTGGCAGGCTGACTTTTTCAAACCGGCGGCACCGCTGTTGGCTGTCGCACCTTGGGTGTTGGTGCGCGGAAACCACGAGTCCTGCGCCCGTGCGGGCCAAGGCTGGTTCCGCTTCATGGATGCGCAGCCCTGGAGCGAGGCACGTTCATGCAATCAGTCAGCTTTGGACAAAGACGCCGACTACAGTCAGCCTTATGCGGTGAACTTGTCGCCCCACGCACAGCTGCTGGTGTTTGACTCGTCCAAAACCAGTGGCAAACCTTACGGCCCCAAAGACTTGGCGTTTGGCAAATACCAAGCAGACATGCAGGTCGTGCAACAGTTGGCGCTGCAAAAACCGCACAGCTTTTTCATGAGCCATCACCCTTTGTTGGCCGTGGCACCGTCTAAGGACACCCGCCAGCTCAAAAACGGCGGCAACCTCGGCCTGACATCGGTGTTTGAAACCCTGCATCCGGAGCGTTTGTTGCCTGATGGCATTGACGCCAGCATGCACGGTCACCTGCATTTCTTCGAAGCCATCAGCTTCAAAACGGCGCACCCGGCATCGATCATCATGGGCAACGCTGGCTCTGCCAACGAAGGCACCCTGGCAACGGCGCTGGCACCGGGCGAAAAACTTCACGCCAACGCGGTTGTCGAAGACTATGCGGCCACTACCGGGTATGGCTTTGCTACTTTGGACAGAGTGGATGGCGGCGAGACTGGCGAATGGTTGCTGACGGAGTTTGACACGGACGGGAAAGCCGTTTTTCTCTGCAAAATTAAAAATAGCAAGAGCCAATGCACAAAGGCCGGCCTGTGAAAATGCCAGCATCGATGGCCTCTGCGTTGCATCGATATGCAACGCATGTTGTGGCGGCCCTGATTGTCGTGGTCGGCGTCACCGGCACGATGATGTTTTATCGCCTTTACAAAAGTAGCGTGCAGGATTTGCATGCTTGGATCGGCATGGCTTTTTTGTTGGCTATCGTGCTTCACGTCACCAGAAACCGGCGTCAGTTGGTGCCAATTTTTTCCCACACACGGATGCACGTTTTGTGGGTGATCGCCGCTGCGGTGGCCGCTTGTTTTGTGTATTTAGCCCCTGCGCCAAAGCCTAATCCAGCCAGGAGCTTGACCAAGGCTGTCTTGCGAACGCCACTCGTGAATATCGTGCCCGTCTTGGGGATCACGCCCGAACTGGCCTTGGCCAGGATGCGTGCGGCAGGTGTTTCTAATCCTGCGCTTGATCAGTCCATTGAGGACGCCGCCCAACGCAGCCATACCGACTCGGTCACCTTGCTCGTTGCTGTACTGAATACCGACAAGAAATACTAGGCAGAAGCGCTTTCGTTGGGTTGGCGTTGACCTGCTAATGGCGCTACTTCAGTACCGTCTGCCGAACCGCATGTTCCCACTCAGCCAATCGGGCGGCAGCAACGTCCGAACGCATGGCGGGCAAAAAGGTGCGTTCAGCACGCCACAGGCTGGCCAGCTCATCGGTATTTTTGTAGGCGCCGCTGGACAGGCCGGCCAGCCATGCAGCGCCCAAGGCGGTGGTTTCTGTCACCACAGG
>CANCCE010000248.1 GCA_947374505.1 Comamonadaceae bacterium
GGTGCCGTGAGGACGACGAAATCGACTTGACCGCCAACGGCGTCGACCAATGACGGCATCTCACCCTTGTAGGGAATGTGCAGGAATTTGACCTTGGCGGCGTGGCCGACCAACTCTCCGACAAGATGAGGCGTGGTGCCGTGGCCGGCAGAGCCGAAACTGATCTTGCCGGGGTTCTCACGAGCCGCCTTGAGCAGGTCAGCGAAGTTCTGGTAAGGCGAATTTCGGGGTACTGCGATCACCAGCGGGTAACGGGTGAAAGTGCCAACCCACTCGAAATCGTTGAGCGCGTCATAACGCAGGTGATTGCTCATCGCAGGCAGTATTGCGTTGGCTGAAGAGGCCAGCAACAAGGTGTTGCCGTCCGGCTGTGCGCGCGCCACCACCTCCGCCGCCAGGGCACCGCCGGCGCCAACCTTGGGTTCGATCACGAAGGTCTTTTGCAGTCGCTCTCCCGCATGCTGCCCGAGCAGCCGCGCCGCATAGTCGATGTTGCCACCCGGCGGGTAGCCGATGATGATCTTGGCAACGGGCCCCGCTGCCTGCACGGAGACCACGGCAGTAGCGCAAAACAGTGACACGGCGGCAGCAGCGCTGACCATTCGACGAGTGAGGCGCATCAGCGACCTTTCTGCAGAAATAAAGGGCAAAGAAAAATCTCTTGCAGCACGGATGCAAGCAGACAAGTACTTCGGGATGGTTTTGGTCACGCCAGTTGGCGCGCAGATTTCAACCACTCAAAGAGTGGATTCACCGCAGCTGAATACAGCCAGAAATCCAACGAAAATCGTTCCAATCACCGCTTTAAATTCTACCCAGTCAAGGTGTGAAAATGCATCGGGTTAACCCGAGAAGATTCCAAATCCATTCAATGCGCCTGCTCCCAATTTGGCCCAAAGCCGATCTCCGCCAGCAGCGGCGCTTTGAGTTGCGCCACACCGGCCATTAGCCGCGGTATCTCGGTGCGCACCCATTCCTGCTCGGCCAGCGGCACTTCAAACACCAGTTCGTCATGCACCTGCATGATCATTTTGGTGCCGCGATTTTCAGCGTCCAGCACTTGCTGCACTTTGACCATACTGAGCTTGATGAGGTCAGCCGCCGTGCCCTGCATGGGCGCGTTGATGGCGGCGCGCTCGGCCCCGCTGCGACGTGGCCCATTGGGCGAATTGATCTCCGGCAAATACAAGCGTCGGCCAAACACCGTCTCCACATAGCCCTTGCTTTTGGCCGAGAGTTTGGTTTCGTCCATATAGGTTTTGACACCCGGGTAACGTTGAAAATACTTGTCGATGTAGGCCGCTGCGGCCTTGGTTTCAATGCCCAGATTGCGCGCCAAACCATAGCTGCTCATGCCGTAAATCAGGCCGAAATTAATCACCTTGGCATAACGCCGCTGCTCGCTGCTGACCTGCTCAACCGTCACGCCAAACACTTCGGCGGCGGTCGCGCGGTGCACGTCCAAACCATCATTGAAAGCGCGCAACAAGGCCTCGTCTTCGCTGATGTGGGCCATGATGCGCAACTCAATTTGCGAGTAGTCGGCGCTGGCAATCACGCAGCCGGGTGCGGCCACAAAAGCTTCGCGCACGCGCCGGCCTTCAGCGGTTTTGACCGGGATATTTTGCAAGTTGGGATCGGTGCTCGACAAGCGGCCGGTGACCGCCACAGCTTGCGCGTAATGCGTGTGGACTCGGCCCGTGCGCGGATGCGCCAACTGCGCCAACTTGTCGGTGTACGTGCCCTTGAGTTTGGACAGGCCGCGGTGCTCCAGAATCTTCGCCGGCAGCGGGTAGTCTTCTGCGAGTTTTTCCAGCACTTCTTCGTCGGTGCTGGGGGCACCCGTGGCGGTTTTCTTGACCACGGGAAGCCCCAGCTTGGTGAAAAAAATCTCGCCAATTTGTTTCGGTGAGCTGAGATTAAAAGTCTGGCCGGCCAACGCATGCGCCTCGGCCTCCAACTGCCCAATACGCGCACCCAATTCGCCGCTTTGCTTGGCCAGCATAGCCCCATCAATCAACACGCCGTTGCGCTCAATCCGGTACAGGCCTTCGCTGCTCTGGATTTCCAACTCGTAAATAAAACGCAGTTTGTCGTTGGCTTGCAACTGCGGCCAGAGCACGCGGTGCACATCCATAGTTTGGTCCGAGTCTTCGCAAGAGTATTCCGACGCCTTAACGATCTCGACCTGGTTGAACTTGATCTGGCTGGCACCCTTGCCGCAGAGGTCTTCGAAATTGATGCCGCTGCGCCCGACATGGCGTTCAGCCAGACTGGCCAGCCCGTGCGGCTTGTTCACTTCCAGCACATAGCTTTGCAACATGGTGTCGTGCTGATAGCCCTGCATTTCAATGTCGTGGTTGGCGAACACATGGCGGTCATATTTGATGTTCTGGCCGAGCTTGGCACGGGCCGGATTTTCAAGCCAGGGCTTCAGCCGCGCCAGCACCTCGCTCAACGGCAGCTGTTCGGCTACGGCCGGGTCGCCTGCGTAATCGTGGGCCAACGGAATGTAGGCAGCAGAACCGGCTGCGACGCTGAAACTCAGACCGACGATTTGCGCCCGCATTTCGTCTAGCGAATTGGTTTCGGTGTCGACCGCCACCAGCTCAGCGGCTTCAATGGTCGCCAGCAATGCGTCAAACGCCGGCCAACTCAAAATCGTGTCGTAGTGCAGGTTTGTCACCCGCTCGGCCAGTGGCTTGTCTAAAAAAGCCGGCTCGTCAAACAAGCTGGGGCCGCCGCTGTATGGCTTGGCCTTGGCGGCGGCATGCCGACCTTCCGGTCCACCGACCATTTCAGGCGGCGTGTTCTGGCTGTCAATGCTTTTGACCAAGCCCTTGAAGCCAAAGCGCTTGTAAAAATCTTGCAACAGCTCCGTCTGTTGCGCACCCATCGGAATCGCGTCGAGCGCAGGCAAACCGTCGATGTACGCGGCCAAGTCGCAGTCGGTTTTGATGGTCAGCAACTCGCGGCCCCGCGGCAACCAGTCCAGCGATTGGCGCAGGTTCTCGCCGACCACGCCCTTGATGTCGGCAGCGTGCGCCACCAGCGCGTCCAGTGAGCCGTATTCGAGCAGCCACTTGACGGCAGTTTTGGGGCCGACCTTGGGAACACCCGGCACGTTGTCAACGGTGTCGCCGACCAAGGTCTGGTAGTCGATCATCAGCCGCGGCGGCACGCCAAACTCAGACTCGACACCCGCCAAGTCGCGGCGTCTGTCGTTCATGGTGTCGATGACGGTCACGTGGTCATCGACCAGCTGGCTCAGGTCTTTGTCGCCGCTGGAGATGATGACCTCAATGCCCTGCTTCGAGGCCATGCAGGACAGCGTGCCGATCACGTCATCAGCCTCAACGCCCGGCACGTTCAGCACCTTCCAGCCCATCAAGGCGACCAGTTCGTGAATCGCCTCAACCTGGCTGCGCAGGTCATCGGGCATGGGTGAACGCTGGGCCTTGTACGCGGGGTACAGCGCATCGCGAAAAGTCGGGCCTTTGGCGTCGAAAACACAAGCGGCGTAATCGGCCCGCACATCTTTGCGCAGCTTTTGCATCATGTTGATCATGCCGCGTATGGCGCCAGTGGCCGGGCTGGTCGGGTCGCCGGCCACCACGCGCAAATCCGGCATGGCGTGAAAGGCGCGGTACAGGTAGCTGGAGCCATCGACCAGCAGCAGGGTTTTTTTGTCAGTACTCATGCGGACCAATTGTCCGGTAAATTTGAAAGGCCCCGCCGCCTACAATGCAGCATGAAACACCGTACCTGCTCCCTCTTGCTGGCTTCCTTGGTCGTTTTTTGGGGCGCTCAGGCTGCCGCTCAGACGCCGCCGGATGCGTCTAAAACGACCCCACCAGCAGGACGACCAGAGCCCACCATTCAGCGCATTCACAACCAAGACGCGGGCTCGCGCATTGATGAGCTGCGCGTCGGTGGCGAAACTCAGAGCATCACGGTGCAGCCA
>CANCCE010000249.1 GCA_947374505.1 Comamonadaceae bacterium
CCAGGCGACTCGTCGGGGCCGCCCAACATCTCCGGAGACGGCACCGCCAATGAAATCACCTGCTGGACTTCCGGCCATGCATTGAGCATCTCCACGCGCGCCTCCATGTCCCACAACATGCGCAAATTACTCATGCGCCGGATCATGCCAGGCTCTTTGCCGTGTTTTTTCACCAACTCCAAATAGGCCGGTGGCATCACATGGTTGTAGATGTCGATTTTGGTTTGCTTCAAAGTAATCCCCTTGCTGATGAAACTATTGACCCATTCGAACTAAAAAGATCGCACTGACACAAGACCCGGCAAGCCTGAGATACAGGCTTAAAGCCCGACCAGCAACACCATCGCTCGGGCCTCCATGCTCAAGCCTTCGCCGACTGGCCCCATTTTTTCGGCGGTCTTGGCTTTGACATTCACTTGGTCGAATGCCAAACCCAAGGCTGCAGCAATGTTGCCTTGCATGGCCGGAATGTGAGGCGCCAGCTTGGGCGCTTGCGCGATCACCGTGCTGTCGATATTACCAATCGACCACCCTTTTTCACGCACACGCCGGGCCGCTTCCACCAACAGGACGATGGAATCAGCGCCCTTGAATTGGGCATCAGTGTCCGGGAAATGCCGACCAATATCGCCTAAGGCAGCGGCACCCAGCAGCGCATCGGTGATGGCGTGCAACAACACATCGGCATCCGAGTGACCCAACAGGCCGCGTTCGAAGGGCACATGCACACCGCCAATGATGAGGGGTCGACCGGCCACCAGTGCATGGGTGTCCCAGCCTTCGCCGATGCGGAATCGGGGCACAGCAGCGGATGTCGGGGAGGCAATGTCGGGCAATGTCATGGTTCAGTTAAGGTTTGCATCAGCCTTGGCGACTCAGCAAGATGGCGTCGGCCAAGGCGAAGTCTTCAGGGTAAGTGATCTTGATGTTCTGGGCGCTACCGCGAACCAATTTGGGCGCCAAGCCCAAAGCCTCCATCGCGCTGGATTCATCGGTGACAACGAGTCCCCTTTGCTCGGCCTGCTCCAGCGCCTCTAGCAAGGCGCCGATGCGGAACATCTGCGGTGTCTGCGCCAGCCACTTGCCGTCACGGTCCAGTGTGGTGCTGACCCGAGCACCGTTCTCATTCGGTTGTTCAGATTTGAGCGTATCGGCCAGGGGCTGGGCCAACAAACCACCGACGGCATCATCACGGCAACTGGTGATCAAGGCTTCAATTTGTTCAGGTGTGATTAAGCAACGCGCGGCATCATGCACCAACACCCAATCGTTGGCTTCGGCAGCGCCGGCCGGTGCCAACAATGCCCGAAGGCCGTTTTGCACCGAGGCCGCACGGCTTGCACCACCGGCCCGCAAAAGATGCTCGCCTGCGGCGTTAAAGCCCGGAAACACGTCTTCGAAATCACGGTCATCCGGCGAAATCACCAGCCACAGTCCAGCCAATGCAGAACCGAGCGCCCGAAAGGCCTCGACCGTGTGGATGATCATCGGTGTGCCGGCGATCGGCTGGTATTGCTTGGGCAAACCGGCAACGCTATCACCGCGAGGCAAGCCAGCACGGCTGCCCTGCCCGGCACATGGAATCAAAACGAAAATACGGGCCAACGGAGCCGCAGGCGCGGGCAGCGCATCAGGCTCCGCATCTCCAAATGCGGGCAAATTCCGGGATTTTTCGACGTTCTCGCTCATGAACTCATCATAGATTCTAAAATGATGGCTGCACCCCCATCCTTCCGTTTGGGGGTGCTTGGCGTTTCCGCCGCATTTTGGATGTGTTGAGTACCCATGGATTTACCGAAACTCGTTCCCGGCAAACGCTTCACGTTGCCCCAACCTGTCGGCTCGGCCGATGCTCTGATGCTGGCCCGGCTCGGCATGCGCGAAAAAGCGCTGGGCAAACTCACGGCCATCATCACCCCGGATGCCACCACGGCACAACGTCTGCTCGACGAGCTGGTGTTTTTCGCCCCAGAACTGCGCTGCGTTTTATTCCCCGACTGGGAAACCCTGCCCTACGACCCTTTTTCGCCGCATCAAGATTTGATCAGCGAGCGACTGGCGACGCTCTGGCGCATCAGCCAGCGCGACAAAGACACCGGGGCTGATTTGGTGATCGTGCCCGCCACCACCGCGCTGTACCGGCTCGCACCACCGAGCTTTTTGGCCGGCTACACCTTTGAGTTCAAGGTCAAACAAAAACTCGACGAAGCCAAGCTCAAGGCACAGCTGACGCTGGCGGGCTACAGCCATGTGACGCAAGTGGTCAGCCCCGGCGAATACGCTGTCCGCGGCGGCTTGATTGACCTGTTCCCGATGGGCTCCTTGGTGCCTTACCGGGTGGATTTGTTTGACGACGAAGTCGACTCCATCCGAACCTTTGACCCGGACAGCCAGCGCAGCTTGTACCCGGTGCCCGAGGTGCGGCTGCTGCCGGGTCGTGAATTCCCGATGGACGACGACGCCCGCGCCAAGTTCAGAAGCCGCTGGCGTGAACTGCTCGACGGCGACCCGACCAAAAGCCGCATCTACAAAGACATGGGCAATGGCGTGGCCACCGCCGGCATCGAGTATTACTTACCGCTGTTTTTTGAAGAAACTGCCACCGTCTTTGACTACCTCGGCAGCCGGCCTGAAGACGCCACCATCGTGCTACACGGCGACTTGGAACCGGCGTTTCAACGCTTCTGGCAAGACACCAAAGACCGTTACCGCTTGGTGCAAGGCGTGCCCGAAAGGCCGGCGCTGCCGCCTGAATCTTTGTTCCTGAGCATTGAAGAGTTTTACAGCCGCGCCAACCATTACCCGCAGCTCGCCTTGCGGGCGTCGGCGTCAGACGTTGCCGACAGCGCGCACTTTCAAAAGCTACCCGCCATGGCCGTGGTCCGCGGCGCAGAAGACCCCCTAGGCCAACTCAAAAAGCACATCGCCAGCACGGCGCACCGCGTCTTGATCCTCGCTGAAAGCGATGGCCGGCGTGAAAGCCTGCTTGACTTTTTGCGTGCCAGCAGCGTCAGCCCGCCCGCCTTTGACTCGCTCGAAGACTTTCAGACCAGCCCCGAAAAACTGGGCATCGCCACCGCAGCGCTTGCCGAAGGCTTCAGCTGGCCCGAAGACGCCATTGACTTCGTCACCGAGACGGAACTCTTTGCCGCCGGCGTGACCATTCGCCGTCGCAATAAAAAGCAGGAACAAGTCAGCGATGTTGAAGCGCTGATCAAAGACCTGTCAGAGCTCAACGTCGGTGACCCGGTGGTTCACAGCGCGCACGGTATCGGCCGCTACAAAGGCCTGATCAACATGGATTTGGGTCAAGGGCCCAGCGAATTTTTGCACCTGCAATATGCCGACGACGCCACGCTGTATGTGCCGGTCGGCCAGCTGCACCAGATCAGCCGCTACACCGGCGTCAGCGCCGACGAAGCACCACTGCATCGATTGGGCAGCGGCCAATGGGAAAAAGCCAAACGCCGGGCTGCCGAACAGGTGCGGGATTCAGCCGCCGAGCTGCTGAACATTTACGCCCGTCGGGCAGCCCGCGAAGGCCATGCATTCCGCTATTCACCCAACGACTACGAGACCTTTGCCAACGACTTCGGCTTTGAAGAAACCGCTGACCAGCGCGCCGCCATTCACGCGGTGATTCAAGACATGATCAGCCCGCGCCCGATGGACCGGCTGATCTGCGGCGACGTCGGTTTTGGCAAAACCGAAGTCGCCTTGCGCGCCGCCTTCATCGCCATCACCGGCGGCAAACAAGTCGCCCTGTTGGCGCCGACCACGTTGCTGGCAGAGCAGCATTATCAAACGCTGGTTGACCGCTTTTCCAAGTGGCCGGTGAAGGTGGCGGAGATGAGCCGTTTCAGGTCGGCCAAAGAAATCACCGCCGCCATGAAAGGCATTGCCGACGGCACGGTGGACATCGTCGTCGGTACCCACAAGCTGCTCAGCAAGGA
>CANCCE010000250.1 GCA_947374505.1 Comamonadaceae bacterium
ATGTATTGCCAGACGTCGAGCTCAGTCCAGTTGGAAATCGGGAACACTCGAAAGTGCTCACCCGGCTGCAAGCGCGTGTTGAACAGATTCCACAGCTCAGGCCGTTGGGCTTTGGGTTGCCATTGGCCGAAGGCGTCACGGTGCGAAAAAATCCGTTCCTTGGCGCGGGCTTTTTCTTCGTCACGGCGGGCGCCACCAATCAGGGCGTCAAAGCGAAACTCTTCAATCGCCTCTAGCAATGTGACCGACTGGTGTACATTGCGCGGCTCGTCTGGATGCGCCAACCGAACAGTGCCGCGTTTCATCGAATCTTCGACGTTGCGGACAATCAAATTGGCACCGAGCTGCGTCGCCCGGTAATCACGAAAAGCCGTCACTTCAGGGAAATTGTGGCCGGTGTCGATCATCAACAGCGGGTACGGAATGTGACCGCCGCGGGTGCTGTCAATAAAGGCTTTTTCAGCGCATTTGAGCAGCACCAGCGAGTCTTTGCCGCCAGAAAAAAGCAGTGTCGGGCGCTCGAAAGCAGCAGCGACTTCACGCAGGATGAAGATCGCTTCTTCTTCCAAGGCGTCCAGATGGGCATTGCTCAAATGGGCTTGGGCTTGAGTCAGCACGGTGGCTTCGGCTACAGCGTTCACGCGGAGACCTCTTTGATGGGGATGATGGATGAAATCGCGGAGGACTGGCTGTCGGTGTTGTCAGCGTTGTCAGAAACGTGCAGGCCGCATTCTTTGGCGCTTTCTTGCTCCCACCACCAGCGGCCGGAGCGAATGTCTTCGCCCAAGGTGACGGCGCGGGTGCAGGGCGCGCAACCGATGCTTGGGAAAAATTCGTCGTGCAGCGGGTTGTACAGAATATTGTTGATGGCGATGAAATGCCAAACGTCACCGGCCGTCCAGCGCGCCAGCGGGTTGACTTTGGCCCTTTCACCAGGTTGGCCGACCAACTCGTGCTCGATGAACTCGACTTCGGCTCTAGCATTCGACTGCTCGCGGCGCAGGCCCGTCAGCCAGCCTTTTTTGCCCGCCAGCGCACGACCCAGTGGCTCCATCTTGCGGATGCCGCAGCAGGCTTTGCGCAGGTCTACGCTTTCATACATGGCTTTGTCACCATGCGTACTGACGAATTCAGCGGCGACTTCGGCAACCGGACGAAATGCTTCGACCTGACGTGCGTAGCGCGCTTCAATGCGGCCAATCATCGCCACCGTCTGTGGGTGCAGCATGCCAGTTTCCAGCACAAAAATGCTGCAATTGATGTGGTGCTCCGCCAGCAAGTGGGTGATGACCATGTCTTCTGCGCCCAAGCTGGAAGCTTGCGTCAAGGGCGAAAATTCTTGCGCTGCGCGTTTCAGGAGGGCGATGGTTTCGGCCAGCTTGGCATCGAAGTCTGGTGAGGCTTTTGCGTACAGCGAGACCGCGCTCATGAGCTGGTGCTTCCAGTGTGGGCGAAGTGCGGCTTGATCTGAACGGCGTCGCCTTGGTAGCGACCGACGCCATAACCCGGGTAACTGGCCAACACGCGCTGAGCCACGTCCAGCGGCTGGTCAGCCCGCAAGACGGCCGCGGTAAAGCCGCTGCGCTCCATTTGGGCGAGTTGGTCAACCAGCACGTCGCCAGTGGCGCGAATCTCGCCGGAGAATTCACGGCGCCGGCGTAGCAAAAAAGCCTGGCTGTAAGCGCGGCCGTCGGTGAACTTCGGAAAGTGCAGATCGATGCGTTTGACGCCGTCCAGCGGCAGGTCCATCGGGTCGGCATCGTTGGCGAAAACCACGGTGCCCGGCAGCTTAGCTGTGTTGTCGTTAGAGGTCAGTAGTTTCATGTTTGGTTTTTTCAAGTCTGTTCGACCACGGCAATGCGCGCACTCTTGGCGGCAGCTTTGTACGGATCCATGCCGACGCGGCGCAGCGTGGCAATGAAGGTTTCGCCAGCGGTGCGGTGCTGGCGATACGTTTCCAGTACCGCTTCAATGACTTCGGGCACTTCAGACGCAGTGAACGACGGGCCAACGACTTTGCCCGGCAGCGGGTCACCGCTGAGGGTTGAGCCGTCAGAGCCGCCCAGTGACACCTGGTACCACTCCAGGCCGTCTTTGTCGACGCCCAAAATGCCGATGTGGCCGCTGTGGTGATGGCCGCAGGAGTTGATGCAACCGCTGATGTGCAGATCAATCTCGCCGAGGTCGTGCAACTCATCCATGTCTTGGTAGCGCTCGGTGATGGCTTCGGCAATCGGGATCGAGCGCGCATTGGCCAGCGAGCAAAAGTCGCCGCCTGGGCAGGCGATCATGTCTGTCAGCAGCCGAATGTTTGGGCGGGCAAAGCCGGCCTTGCGGGCAGCGCGCCAGAGCTCCGGCAACTGGTCGCAGGCGACCCATGGCAGCAGCAAGTTTTGGTCGTGGGTGACGCGTAACTCACCAGCGCTAAAGGCGTCAGCCAATTCAGCAGCCTTGTCGAGCTGGTCGGCTGTGGCGTCACCAGGGGCTTGGCCGAGTCGTTTGAACGACAGGGTGACAGCGCGTAAATCAGGGTTTTGGTGTGCGCTGACGTTTTGCTTGAGCCAGCGGCCAAACTCGATGTCGTCTTCGGCGGCGGCACGCAGGATATTGGCGATCTTGGCATCGGCAGTCTTGCGATCGCAGCTCAATGACGGTGGCACGAAGCAGGCTGTGACGCGGTCGAGTTCAGCCTGCGAAATGGTGTGCGGGCCACCATCGTGTTCCATGATTTGAAGGTATTCGGCTTCGACGTCATCGATGTAGCGCTGGCCTTCGGCCTTGACCAAAATCTTGATGCGGGCCTTGTAAATATTGTCGCGGCGGCCATAGCGGTTGTAGACGCGGACGATGGCCTCGATGAAGTTCATGACCTGGTGCCACGGCAGAAAATCACGAATCACGGTGCCTATGATCGGGGTGCGGCCCATGCCGCCGCCGACCAACACTTTGAAACCCAACTCGCCTTCGGTGTTGCGGATCAAATGCAGACCGACGTCATGCCAAGCGGTGGCGGCGCGGTCTTCACGGGCGCCGCTGATGGCGATCTTGAACTTGCGCGGCAGATAAGCGAACTCCGGGTGCAGCGTGCTCCACTGACGCAGGATTTCGCCAAACGGCCGTGGGTCGGCAATCTCGTCAGCGGCAATGCCGGCCCGTTCGTCGCTGGTGATGTTGCGGATGCAGTTGCCACTGGTCTGGATGCCGTGCATGTTGACGCTGGCCAGCAGGTCCATCACGTCAGCGGACTTGTCGAGCGGAATCCAGTTGTACTGAATATTCTGGCGCGTGGTGAAGTGGGCGTAGCCAGCCGTCAGCTTGGAGCTGATGGCCAAACCGCCGGTCACCACCGGGCCGAGCAAATCTTGCTTGGCCTGGGCCTCTTTGAACAGCTCGGCATTGGGTTGGTCGTAGTCGCGGGCGATCTTGGCCAACACCCGCACCTGCGCGCTGGAGAGTTCGCCGTAAGGCACGGCCACGCGCAACATCGGCGCGTAACGCTGCACGTACCAGCCGTTTTGCAGGCGCAGTGGCTTGAACTCGTCTTCAGACAAGTCGCCGGCCTGCCAACGCGTGAGCTGGTCACGGTACTGGTCAGCCCGGGCTCGGACAAACTGGCGATCAAATTCTGTGTATTGATACATAAACGAAGCGGGTTGAACTTTAAAGGGGGGCACAAAAGGGTGATGGAGAGCGTTTTTCAAACGCTTCAAATGGCCATCAGTTTGACGCCGGCGTAGGCCAATAGCAAAGACAAAAGTGAACGAATGAGGCGGTCTGGCGTTTTGTGCACCAGTTGAGAGCCAAGCCAGATGCCTGGCAATGAGCCGATCAACAGCTTGCCCAACAGCGGCCAGTCGACCGATCCAAGAGAGGCATGACCCAAGCCCGCCACCAAGGTCAATGGCACAGCATAAGCGATGTCGGCCGCAACAATCCGCGGCAGCGGTAGCTG
>CANCCE010000251.1 GCA_947374505.1 Comamonadaceae bacterium
AAAATAATCAGCAAATACAGCTCCGGCATGGAGCCCCAGACCTCCATGAAACGCTGAAAAGCCAAGTCCACCTTGCCGCCAAAATAGCCTTGCAACGCACCCGACAAAACGCCCAACACCACGCCGGTGAAGGTCAAGGCCAAGGCAAATAGCACGCTGACCCGAAAGCCATAAATCAGTTGCGCCAGCAGATCACGCCCGCGGTCATCGGTACCCAGCCAGTTGTCACGCGTCGGTCTTGACGGATTGGGCTCCTTGGCGAAGTAATTCAATGTCTTGGGGCCGTAAGGATTGGGTGCGTAAATCACCCAATTGCTACCCGCCGTCAGCTTGCTGCGGATAAAAGGATCCAGGTAGTCGGTGGCCGTTTCAAAATCACCGCCGAAGGTTTTTTCCGGGTACACCGTGACGATCGGAAAGTAATACTTGCCTTCGTACTTCAGCAGCAAAGGCCGGTCATTCGAGACCACTTCAGCCAACAGGCTGGCAAACACCAGTGCGCAGAACAACACCAAGCTGCTGAAGCCGAGTCGGTTCCGACGAAAGCGCTGCCAAGCCCTTCGCGATGGCGACAAAGATGCTTGCGCATCGGGGGGGTTATTCGAACCGTACACGCGGATCCACCCAGACATAACAAAGGTCACTCACCAGCTTGGTCAACAAGCCAATCAGCGTGAAGAAATACAGCGTGCCCAACACCACCGGGTAGTCACGACGGATCACGCTTTCGTAACTCAGCAGACCCAATCCGTCAAGTGAAAAAAGCGTTTCAATCAGCAGCGAACCGGTGAAAAAAGCACCCACAAAGGCCGCAGGAAAGCCGGTGATGATGGGAATCAGCGCATTTCGAAAAACGTGCTTGTAAAGCACCTGCCGCTCGGCTAAGCCCTTGGCCCGCGCCGTCACCACGTATTGCTTGCGGATCTCTTCTAAAAAAGCGTTCTTGGTCAAGATGGCTGTCACGGCAAAGCTGCCCAACACCATCGCCGTGACCGGCAAGGCGATGTGCCACAGGTAGTCCACCACGCGGGCCGCCCAAGTCATCTCGTCCCAGTTGCTCGATGTCAAACCTCGCAGCGGAAACCATTGCAGTTGGCCACCAAAAATCACCAGCAAAACGACACCCAACACAAAGCCTGGAATCGCATAACCGACCAGCACCAGCAAGGTCGTGATGAGATCGAACCTTGACCCAGCGCGCACCGCCTTGGCCACGCCCAAAGGCACGGCCACCAAATAGCTGATGAGGAAAGTCCACAAGCCGAGGCTGATGGACACCGGCAGCTTTTCGATGATCAGCTGTGACACATCTTTGTTCTGAAAAAAACTCTGGCCTAAGTCAAAACGTGCGAACTGCCCGAGCATTTGAAAGAAGCGTTCATGCGCGGGTTTGTCAAAGCCATACAGCGCTTTGATCTGCTCAATGCGCTTTGGGTCAACGCCCTGCGCGCCGCGATAACTGAAGCCACCGCCCTCGGCGCCTCCACCACTGCTGGCACCCGCTTTGGCTTCGGCCAGATACTGCTCGACCGGCCCACCGGGCACAAACTGCACCACGGCAAAGGTGATGATCAAAACGCCGAGCAAGGTCGGCACCATGAGCAGCAAGCGCTTGAGGATGTAAGCCAGCATCAGCGTGCCCACCAATTAAAAATCGCCCAGCCTTCGCCAGTGGAGTAAGGCGGTGTTAACGCTGGCCTAGCCAAGCGCCGGTCATTGAAAGCCATGCGGTGGGTTGACGCTGTCCACTGCGGAATCAGGTAATGGCTGTGGCTGATGACGCGGTCAAGCGCGCGGCAAGCGGGCAATAGATCGGACTTGGTTTTAGCGCTGGTCATGCGCGCAATGATCGCATCGACCGCCGGGCTGCTGACGCCCGCCATGTTGCCCGAATCGTCCGTGACGGCCGCTTTGCTGCCAAACATCTCCGCGTACTCTTGCCCGGGGTTGTGCGTGCCGCCATAGGCCAGCGAAATAATGTCGAACTCAAACTTGCTGAGCCGCTGCTGATACAGCGCGAAATCGACGGCCCGGTAGTTGAGCTGGATGCCGAGTTTGTCTAAGTTGCGCGCCCAGGGCGCCACGACACGCGCGCCGCCTTCGTTGCTGTCGAGGTATTCAATCACCATGGCTTCGCCGCTGCTGTTGCGCAACACGCCGCCCTGAATATTCCAGCCTGCTTGTGCCAACAAGTCCCGGGCACGGCGCAGGTTAGTACGCAAGCTGTTTGCGCCATCGGTGCGCGGCGGCGCAAACATAGGGCCGAATGCAGCGACTGGAAGCTGCTGACGCCACGGCGTCAAGATAGCCAGCTCTTGCGTGCTGGGCAGGTCGGTCGCTTGGCAATCTGTGTTGCCAAACAAACCGACCACCCGCTGATACGCGTTGTAAAACATCTGCCGGTTCATCCACTCGTAGTCAATCGCCAGACCCAGGGCTTCACGAACCCTGACGTCCTTGAATTTGTCACGCCGCACATTGACAACATAGCTCTGAAAACCCGAAGGCAAACGGTGCTTGAACTCGCCCTTCACCAGCTCGCCAGAATCAAAGCGTTTGCCGTTGACGCGCCTGGCCCAGTCGCCCGCTGAAAAAAACCGCATGAGGTCAAACTCACCGGCCTTCAGCGCTTCCAGTTTGGCTGTGTTGTCTTTGTAAATTTTGACCGTGATGAGGTCAAAGTTGACCATGCCGCGGCGCACATTGAGGTCTTTGGCCCAGTAGGCCGGGTCGCGCACATACGTGATGTCTTTGCCAAAGCGGACGGGGCCGATTTTGTAAGGCCCACTGCCAATAGGAATGTCCATCACAACCGCATCAAAGCGTTTTGGCATACCACCTTCCATGCCCCAGCTGCGACTGAAAACCGGCAATCCTCCCACGGTCAGGGGCAGTTCGCGATTTGGTTTTTTGAAGCGATAACGCAGGCGGCGTTCACCCAGCACGTCTAAGCCGGCCACGTCTTCGAGCAGCGTCTTGTACGCCGGTGAGGTGTAAGGGCCCATGAGCACGTCGAAACTGTGCTTCACGTCGGCCGCTAGCACCGGCTCACCGTTGTGAAAGCGGGCTTCAGGTCGCAGCACAAAGGTGGCGCTCAGGCCATCGGGCGCCACCGAGACGTCTTGGGCCAGCAGGCCGTAACCGGCAGCGGTCTCGTCCAGCGAGCCGACCAGTAAGGTGTCAAACATCAGGTCGGCCAAGTAGGCTGGCGCACTGCCCTTGATGGTGAACGGGTTGTACTTGTCAAAGGTGGAGGTGCGCAGATTGCTCACCAAGCGCAGCTCGCCGCCTTTGGGCGCAGCCGGGTTGACATAGTCAAAATGGCTGAAACCGGCTGGGTATTTGAGGTCGCCCCAAAGCGCATAGCCATAACCAGCCCACGCCAACGCACTGACACCAAGGCCCCAAGCCACCGACAGAAAAACAGCAAATACTCGAAGACATCGCATGCGACAATTCTGCCTTAACTATCAGTCCTGTTTTAAGCGAACGGTGACGGCTGACAAACCTTCTGAGGAATAAGAACATGGGATTTCTGACTGGCAAAAAGCTGCTGATCACCGGCGTACTGTCGAACCGCTCGATCGCTTACGGCATCGCCAAGGCCTGCCACGCGCAAGGTGCCGAGCTGGCGTTCAGCTATGTCGGTGAGCGCTTCAAAGCTCGCATCACTGAGTTTGCAGCTGACTTCAATTCCACCCTGATCTTCGATTGCGACGTTGGCGACGACGCCCGAATCAACCAGTTGTTCACCGACCTGTCAGCCCACTGGCCGACCTTCGACGGCTTTGTTCACTCGATTGGCTACGCCCCACGCGAATCGATTGCCGGTGACTTTCTGGAAGGTTTGTCGCGCGAAGGCTTCAAGGTTGCGCACGACATCAGCGCCTACAGCTTTCCGGCCATGGCCAAAGCCGCCCTGCCCTACCTGAACAAAAAATCGGC
>CANCCE010000252.1 GCA_947374505.1 Comamonadaceae bacterium
GCATCCACACACTGCCCAGCAACCCAAACTGTTGGAAATCTAAGGAGCCTTGAGATGATTGGTGAATGGAACAACGGCACCGGCCGACGCAAATCCAGCGTTGCCCGCGTGTTTATCAAAAAAGGCACTGGCAAGATCACGATCAATGACCGCGATATTCGCGTGTTCTTCGGTCGCGAAACTTCGATCATGATTTGCCGCCAACCCCTGTTTCTGACAAACCACGTCGAAACGTTTGACATCATGGTCAACGTTCACGGCGGCGGTGAGTCCGGCCAGGCTGGTGCCATCCGCCACGGTATCACCCGCGCGCTGATCGACTACGACACGACCCTCAAGCCGGCTCTGAGCCAGGCTGGTTTTGTCACCCGCGATGCACGTGAAGTCGAGCGTAAAAAGGTCGGTTTCCGTTCGGCACGTCGCCGCAAGCAGTTCAGCAAGCGTTAATCCGCTTCACGATCTGCCCACAGCAGAGAAAGCCGCCGCGGTGCAAGCCAGGCGGCTTTTTTCATGCTGAGCTGAGAGTAGGCATGACGGCTTTGTGGTTGATCAAATTACTGTACTATTATTGTCTGAACCCAAAGAGGAGTCTTCCATGAGCGCAGTTGCCAACGATATCCAGACCGAAATGCCCAGCCCGTTTGTCTTCACCGACAGTGCCGCCGCCAAGGTGGCTGACTTGATCGCGGAAGAAGGTAATCCGGACTTGAAGTTGCGTGTGTTTGTGCAGGGCGGTGGTTGCTCTGGCTTTCAGTACGGCTTCACCTTCGACGAGATCACCAACGAAGACGACACCACCATGACCAAAAATGGTGTGTCGCTTTTGATCGATGCGATGAGCTACCAATACTTGGTCGGCGCTGAAATCGACTACAAGGATGACCTTGAAGGCGCACAGTTCGTCATCAAGAATCCGAATGCCACCAGCTCTTGCGGTTGCGGCTCCAGCTTTTCAGCTTGAAGCGACGCGATTCCAAAGCAGCTTCCCAGCGATTAAAAAGGGCCGGAAGGCCCTTTTTCGTTGATGGCTACCGCGCTTTAGCCGTGCGTCCGTGGGGCCTTGTAAAGCGCACCCAACACCCGTGGGCCTTTGGCGCCAGTCACGGCCACTAGATTACCCGGTTTGTTGTGCGTGAAGGCTTGGGCCAGCCAGGCGAAAGCAGTGGCTTCGACCTGCAGCGGCGGCAGGCCGTGGGCTTGTGTCGAACTGACCACTACACCCGGTAAATCCAATCCGATCTGACGCATCAGTTCTGTGTTGAGCGCGCCGCCACCGCACACCAGCAACTCGGTAGCCGTAGGCAAATAGTGACGTAAATCCTGTGCGCAGGCTTGTGCGGTCAGCGCCGTCAGGCTGGACTGCACATCTGCTGGTGGCAACGCACCAAAGCCGTCAAGCTGTTGCGTCAGCCAAGCAGGGTTGAACAAGTCGCGCCCCGTGCTTTTTGGGGGCAGACGGGTGAAGTAGGGTGAACTCAGTAGCTGAGTCAGCAAGGGCGCATGGACGTGGCCTGAAGCCGCCCACGCGCCGGCATCGTCATATGGCTGGCCGGTGTGGCGCTGGCACCAATAATCCATCAGCGCATTGCCAGGGCCGCAGTCAAAGCCTTGAACTTCGCCGCTTGCGTGCAGCAGCGTGATGTTGCTGATACCACCGATGTTGAGGACAGCTCTTGAATAGGTGGCGTCACCCCAGATGGCGGCATGAAAAGCCGGCACCAAGGGCGCGCCTTGGCCATCGGCCGCCACATCGGCCGTGCGGAAATCTGCCACCACATCGATACCCGTGCGTTCTGCCAATAGCGCCGGGTTGTTCAATTGAAGGGTGTAACCAACGCCGAATTCTTGCGGCCGATGCCTTACGGTTTGCCCGTGCGCTCCGATGGCGACGATGTCTTGGCGTCTGATGCCGTTGTCAGCGGCGTTTGTCAGCAGGCGTTCAATCACTTGGGCGTAGGTTTCAGCCAACTGGTTGGCTGCCAACGCTGCGCGGTGCAGTTCATTCTCACCAGGGGTGTTAAGGGCCAGCAATTCATCTTTGAAGTTGGCGTCGAACGGCATGCCGGCGGAGGCGAGCACAAGTGGAGGCGAGTGAGCAGAAAAATCGGCGATCACACCATCTACGCCGTCGAGTGAAGTGCCCGACATCAAGCCGATGAAGTAATCAGACATGCGTCACACAGCCGGGCGTCAAGAACCCGACCCTCATTTACTCAGCGCGGCTCTGGCCAATCGTGCTGGCGATTTGCAGTTGCTGGCGGACCGTGCCAGCCAGCTGTTTGAATGCCGGCATGCTGCTCGCCGTCAGAGGCACGCTCGTGCTCTGTTGCGCCAGCAAAATAGGGTCCTGTTGATGGCCGTTCACGCGAAATTCAAAATGCAGGTGCGGGCCGGTGGCCCAGCCGGTGGAGCCGACCGCGCCAATGTTCTGGCCTTGACTGATGCTCTGGCCGCGCTTCACATTGATGCGGCTCAAGTGCGCATAGACGGTGGTGTGGCCGGTCTTGTGGTTGATGTAGATCACGTTGCCAAAGCCGTTTTGAACGCCGGCAAAATCGACCACGCCATCGCCAATGCTGCGCACAGGGGTGCCTGTCGGAGATGCGTAGTCGACGCCTAAATGGTTGCGCCAAGTATTCAGTATGGGGTGAAAGCGCATTTTGAAGCCACTGCTGATGCGCGAAAACGCCACTGGCGATGCCAAGTAAGCCTTACGCAGGCTTTGGCCGTCGAGGGAGTAGTAAGCGCCTTTGGTTGACTTGTTGCCGGCTTTGGATGCACTGGCCACTTGGGCCGAATCGTTGAACCACATGGCCTGAAAGGTCTTGCCGTTGTTGATGAACTCTGTGCTCAGTACCTTGCCGGTTTTGATCGACTCGCCATCGGCTTCCAGGGTTTCGTAGAAAACGCTGAAGCGGTCGCCCTTGCGCAAGCTACGTTGAAAGTCGATGTCACCAGAAAAAATGTTGACCAATTGCGTCGCCACGGCGTCTGGAATGTTCGCGTCATCGGTGGCTGCAAACAGCGAGCTTTTGATGTTGCCGCTGGCCATCCGGGTGGCGATCGAATAGGGCGCTGTTTCGATGCGCGAGGTAAATAGGTTGCCGTTGCGGGCGATCACCAAGCGTTTGAATTGCGTGTCGTCTTCAGTAGCCCAACGCATCGACAATTTGAGCAGGCGCTGGTCGTCGCTGGTTTCGGCGGTGACAGTTTTTCCGGCGCGGCCGATGATCAGCGAACGGGCATTGCCGTCAATGCGCAGAAATGCGGCGGCATCAGCGTCGTCGATGTTCAGGCGGCGAAGCAGGGATTCCGCGGTGTCTGAACTGCGTGTGACTTCAGTGCGATACAAGTTGAAATGGTGGTCCAGCAGCGTATCGACTTGGGCTTGACCCGGCAAGGCTTGCACCACTTCGACAATTTGACGGACCGGCAGATCAGACGCATCGGGGGCAAGAGGGGCAACGCCAAAAGCGGTGACACCCGTGCCAAGCAGCAGCACGGCGAGCGTGCCGGCGATGCGTTTGGGGTGAGTGGTCAGGGTATTGAGCAGGCATTGCTTACCATGCTGCGCGATCGTCAGGACCCTAGAAAAACCTTCAATGTTCAAAACAAAGCTTCCAGCTTGAGAGCACATCACAACCCACTGGAAGGGAGAGATCGCTAAAAATTCAATGGGCAACCCTCTGGGGCTGCGGCGACAATTCAAGGTTGTATCAGCAAGTTGCGCGCCAATCTAGAATTGGAGCAAGGGCTGATCTCAAGAAACAAGCCTCGAATTATAGCCACCTCAGCCTTGCAGAAGATAACGAAAACCCTTATGAATCAAGCGCATTCCTCAACTTTACCTTTGTCTGATGGCGTGCAGGCGGCGCTGGCCGTGTCTTTGCGCGGTTGCGAGGAGTTGATTCCGCAGGCCGAGTGG
>CANCCE010000253.1 GCA_947374505.1 Comamonadaceae bacterium
TCGCCGCCGAGACCGGTGATGGAGTTGAAACTGATCACGTCGGGCTGCTTGGCCAGGTATTGCTGTACCTCGGCCATGACCACCTGCAAGCGCGCATTTGAAGCGCCGGATGGCAAGGTGATCTGCACCGACATGAAACCCTGGTCTTCGTTCGGCAAAAATGAAGTCGGCAGTCGCAGGAACATCACCGCCATGCCCGCACACAAGAGCAGGAACAACACGGCCATGCGCTTGCTACGGCGCATGAGGGAACCGACGGTGCTTTGGTAACGGGCGGAACTCCGGTCAAAGTGGTGGTTGAAGCCGTGAAAAAAACGATCCAACATCCCGAACAGGCCGCGGCGCGGCTTGTCGCCATGCGCACTGCGTTGGCCCTTGGCCACCGGCTTGAGAAAGGTGGCACACATGGCCGGCGTGAGTGTCAGCGCGACAAACACTGACAGCACCATGGCGGAGACGATAGTGATTGAAAACTGGCGGTAAATCACACCGGTCGACCCGCCGAAAAAAGCCATCGGGATGAACACCGCCGACAGCGTCAGGCCAATGCCGACCAACGCGGGCGTGATCTCGCGCATGGATTTTCGCGTGGCCTCCTTGGGCGACAAGCCTTCCTGACTCATCACCCGCTCAACGTTTTCCACCACCACGATCGCATCGTCAACCAGCAGTCCGATGGACAGCACCAGGGCAAACATGGTCAGGGTGTTGATGGAGTAACCGGCCAGCGAGAGGATGCCCAGCGTACCGAGCAGCACCACAGGCACGGCAATAGCCGGAATCAGCGTGGCGCGAAAATTCTGCAGGAATACAAAAATAACCAGCACCACCAGCACCATGGCCTCGGCCAGCGTGATCAGGACCTCCCGGGTCGAAGCCCGCACGAAGGGCGCGGAGTCTGAACTGACGAAAGGTGTCAGGCCGTTGGGAAAGAAGGGCTGAAGCTCAGCGATTTTCGCGTTGACCGCCGCAGACACGGCCAACGCATTGGCACCGTCAGACAGGATGATGCCCATGCCGGCCCCCGGCTGACCATTGAGGCGCGAGGTGATGGTCAGATTGTCAGCACCGCGCTCAACACGAGCCACATCCTTGATGTACACGGCAGCGCCATCGGGCGTGGCTTTGAGCAGGACGTTGTTGAACTCCTCAACCGTCTTGAGCTTGGAGCGCGCCGTGATCGTGGCACTGAGCTGCTGCTCACCCACGGCCGGCAAGGTCCCGAGCTGACCGGCGGACACCTGGGCATTCTGTGTCATCACGGCGTTGCGCACATCCGAAGGCATCAGCGCGTATTTTTGCAACTTGGCCGGGTCTAACCAAATACGCATGGCGTAGGGGGTGCCAAACAATTGGATGTCGCCGACCCCATCGACGCGGCCAAGCACATCGACGAGGTTGCTGCTGATGTAGTCGCCGATGTCCACCTGGCTGAGGCTCGGGTCTGGCGAGGTGAAAGTGAACGTCATCAGATAGACATTGCCGCCCTTGGTGACGGTCACACCGCGACTTTGGACCTCGGGCGGGAGGCGCGACAGAGCTTGCTGCAATTTGTTTTGCACCTGCACCTGGGCAACATCGATGTTGGTGCCGGGGTTGAAGGTCAGGGTCGTGCGCGAGCGGCCGGAGGCGTCGCTGTTCGACTCCATGTAGAGCAGGTTGTCCAGTCCCTTGAGCTGCTGTTCGATCACTTGGGCGACCGAATTTTCGACCGTCTCGGCCGAAGCGCCGGTGTACATCGCCGTGATGGAGACCCGTGGCGGCGCAATGTCAGGGTATTGCTCCAGAGGCAAGGTGCTGATCGACATGGCGCCGGCCAGCATGATGACAATAGCCAGCACCCAGGCAAAGATGGGGCGATCGATGAAAAAATGAGCCATGACGCGCTTACTCAGCGAGCGCTGGGGGATGCGGAGGCGGAGGCGGCTGGTGCTGGCACTGACTCAGTGGCGACAAGCTTGATCACCACCTCTTCGGTGGTGACCCGGTCACCCACACGGATGCGCTGCAAGCCGTCAACAATCACACGGTCACCGACCGCCAGACCCGCGTTGACCATCCAGCGATTACCCACGGCAACGTCCAAGCTCACGGCGCGACGTTCGACCTGGCTGTTGGCGTCAACCATCAGGACGCTGGCTTGGCCTGTCGTGTCGCGGGTCACTGCTTGCTGTGGTACCAGCAAGGCTTGGGGCGTCACGCCGGTGTCCAGCTGTGCGCGCACGTACATGCCGGGCATCAGCAGACCGTCCGGATTGGGTACCACCGCCCGCAGGGTCACCGCGCCAGTGCCGGGGTCCACACTCACGCCTGAAAACTGCAAGCGTCCCGGATGCGGATAGGCCCGCCCGTCTTCCAGCTTGATGCGGATGCGCGCAGCGCCCTGGCCGACACGTTCAAAGCGGCCTTGCGCCAGATCACTTTTGAGCTTGAGCAGATCGGTGCTCGACTGCGTCACGTCGACATAAACCGGGTCAAGCTGCGAAATGGTGGTGAGCACGGCGACTTGATTGGCCGTCACCAAGGCGCCTGGCGTCACCGTTGAAAGACTGGTGCGCCCGGCGATCGGTGCCACGATGCGGGTGTAGGCCAGATTGATACGGGCGTTGTCCAACGCGGCTTGGGCCACGGCCACGTCCGCGGTCGTTTGCTGCACCAAGGCCAGGCTCTCGTCGTACAGCTGGCGACTGATGGCATCGATCTTGACCAGCGCCGCGTTGCGTGCGGCGTTGACTTCAGCCGTCTTGGCCGTCGCCCGCGTCTTGGCCAGGGTCGCAGCGGCGCTGGCCACAACCACCTCGTAAGCCGCAGGATCGATTTGATACAGCGGCTGTCCTGCCTTGACGGCAGCGCCTTCGGTGAACAAACGCTGTTGCACGATGCCACTGATTTGCGGGCGAATCTCCGCCGTCATGAAGGCCCGGGTGCGACCCGGCAGCTCAGTCGAAAGGGTCTGGCTCTCCGTTTGGAGGGTGACCACGCCGACCAGCACCGCCGGCGCTGCAGCCACCGGTTCGGCCGGCGCCTTGCAAGCCGTCAATGCGGTGAACAGCATCAACATCAGCAGCGCAGACAAGCCGCGGTGATAGGGCACTGACACGACGAAGGAACGGTGACTGGCAACGAGGGGGAGAAACATGTGAAGTTGAGTTCTGTGATCGACGTGGAAGATTGGCAATGCCATAGACGGGCTTCCTGATGCCAACTATTTAATTACAAAGACCCATGGTTATACCTTCTATGGGTTAACCCTTGTTAACTCCCGATCAAGCTGGCCATGGTCGGCGACAAAAGTACGCCATACTGCGGCCATTCCACTTTCAGGAGACCGCATGCTGCCAACCCGTGCACGCGCTTTCATGCCTTTGCTTCTCGGTCTTTTATGGATGAATTCAGCCATGGCTATCGAAGAACCAAAATACAAAGTTTTAGCCACTGACGGCTCAATTGAAGTCCGACACTACGAGCCGCTGTTGATGGCAGAGGTCATCGTTGAGGGGGACATGGACGAAGCATCCAACAAAGGTTTTAGACTGATTGCGGACTATATTTTTGGCAACAACCAAAACGCGGACAACCCAGCGTCTTCAAAAATAGCCATGACGGCACCGGTCACCGTGGCACCGCAGTCATCCAAAATTGCAATGACCGCACCAGTGACGATCGAGGCTCAATCTGTTCAGCCAGACATTGGAAATGCGAAGACTTGGCGGGTGCACTTTGTCATGCCTAGCCAGTACACGCTGAACACCATACCCAAGCCCAACAACAAAGCCGTGAGCTTGCGCGAGGTCCCTGAGAAATATGTCGTCGTGCTGACATATTCGGGCTTTAACACGGCCGCGAAAGTTCAACGTTTGAGTGATGAAGCCTTGGC
>CANCCE010000254.1 GCA_947374505.1 Comamonadaceae bacterium
ATGGGTGCCTACTTTACACCGTCAAATTTCAGGTCCAATAGGTGAATGACACACGAGGACACAACCGACCAGCGCCTGACCGAGCTGGAGATCAAAGCCAGCTTCTCAGAAGACTTGCTAGACCAGCTGAACCTGGTGATCGTCAGGCAGCAGGCACAAATTGATTTGCTCATACGTGAAGTCCAGCAATTGCGGGATCAGCAGCCAGACGGCGTGGCGGGCGGTGCGGCCCGCTTGACGGATGACTTGCCACCGCATTATTGAATGCCTTCGCGTGACGTAACATCTCGCCATCATGCGTTTTCCATTGCTTTTTTTTAAACTGCTCGCGGGCTTGCTGCTGTCGGCAGCGCTGGCCGCGTGTTCCCAAGAACCAGAGCTTGTCACGCTGCCCGATCTGGCGCCGATGTCGGGCGATACGCCGATGTTTCGCCTGGGTCCCGACAATCTGCCGCTGCTGCCGCCGGTCGTCAGTCAGATCAAGTACGAGTATTACCAGTGCGACACGCTGGTGAGTGATTGGTTTTTGAAGCTGCTGCAGGCTGAGATGAATTTCCTTGAAAAGGATGCCGGGCTGGCGCATGTCGATGGCAGCGCCTGCGCGGTCAGCCGGGCCATCAATCAAGGTCAAGCGGAACCCCGATTCACCGTGAGCCTTTACAGCAGCCGCAAAGAAGCCAACGACTGCATCGTTAGTTCGCGTTGTGCAGTTGCCCGCAATGTGACTTTGGTGCCGAGGGACGGGGCGGTCTGGCGCTCGTATTTCCTGACTGACTTCAAATTGAATCAATACTATATGCATTGCCTGGCGCCGCCGCAAAAATGGCACAAGCATGTCACTTGTGATGCGGTTGCCCCGAGGACTTGAACCATTTTGACCAAGAAAATTGTCTCCGCTGGCCTGCGACTTGACCCGGAGGTTAGGCGTCAGCAAATCCTCGATGCCGCCATCAGCTATTTCGCAGAGGCCGGATTTGGTGTGCAGACACGCGAACTATCGCGCCGTCTCGGTATTTCACAGCCTTTGCTGTACCGCTATTTCCCGTCCAAGCAAGACCTGATCAATGCGGTTTTTGATGCAGTCTTCATGAGTAAGTGGGACGAAGCGTGGATCGCTGGTTTGCAAGACCGCAGCCTTCCCTTGCGTGATCGCTTGTTGAGTTTTTACCTGCAGTACGCTGGTGCGACTTATCAGCCGGAGTGGATTCGAATTTACATGTATGCCGGACTGTCCGACATGGACTTGAACAAGAATTACCTGGGCTTGGTGCGAAAAAAATTGCTGATGGTGATGTGCCGCGAGTTCCGGCACACCTTTGTCGCAGCGCCAAATGAATTACCCGCTATTTCAGCCCGTGAGATTGAGCTGTTGTGGACGTTGCATGGCGGCATGTTTTACTGGGCCGTGCGCCACAATATTTTCAATATGAAGTCAAGCACGCCGTTTGAGACGCGCACCACGGACGCCATCGATATTTTCTTGGCCGGGGCGAAGACGCTCTACCCTCAAATCGTCGCAAAGGCTCCGCGCACAAAGAGCAAAGGCGCCACTGCTTCAGATTCGTAGCGCAGTACCCGCGCCAGAATGATCTGGTGATCGCCTGCCGGCACGACTGATTCCGTCACGCAATAAAAGCGTGCTGAGCAGCCCTCAATCAGCGGAGCACCGAAGTCGCCAGGCGCTTGATGCTCGACCCCTGAAAATTTATCTACATGGGGCGTCGCAAAATGACGGGCCAGTGCCTCTTGGTCTTTGGACAGCACATGAATGGCTTGCTGCCGGCCGACTGAAAAATGCGCCACGCTGGGCGATTGGTTGGAAATCGACCACAGTACCAGCGGCGGGTCCAGCGACACCGAACTGAAGCTGTTCACCGTCAGCCCGATCAAAGATTGACCTTGCTCGTCATGCGTGGTGATCACGGTCACGCCGGTAGAAAAAGAGCCGAGTGCGTCGCGCAGAGCTCGTTTTTCTTGCGCGGAGGAAGGTTCCATCAGGATTCCCCGGCGAATTTCTCAAGAACCGCGTACACCGCAGCCGTGTCGTCCATCGCGTGACCTTGTGCCATGGCGGCCAGGTACACCGGAATACAGGCGGTGAAGAGGGGTGCCGGTACCGACAGTGCACGCAATGCTTCGTAAATGATGGCCATGTCTTTTTGCCAGACGTTGATCTTCATGGTGGCCTCGTCCCACGTCCGCGTCACCATCATCGGGCCGCGCACTTGGAACATGCGCGAGCCACCCGCACCGTCGGCCACGACATCGACAATCATTTGGGGGTCCAGCCCCATTTGTTTACCAAACAGAATGGCTTCAGCGGTGGCGACATTGTGGATGGCCACCAGCAGGTTGGCGACGAGTTTCATCTTCATGCCGTTGCCGAACTCACCGACGGTGAATTGCGACCGCGAGAAGCCTTTGAAAACCTCCATCATGTGGCGAATCGGACCGGCTTCACCGCTGGCGTAAACCGTCAGGTCGCGTGTCTTGGCTTGTGCGCCTGTGCCTGACAGTGGTGTGTCAATCATTTTGATGCCGGCCTTGGCCAACACTTTGCGTGCAGCCAGTTTGTCTTCGATCGGCAGCGTGCTGGTTTCTGCCACCACCAGCGAACCCTTAGGCAGTGCTTGCTTGACGGCCTGGCCGGCGAGTTCTTCGCAGACTGCCATCAGGGCCGCTACTGAGGGCAGTGAACAGATGATGTGATGGGTTTTGCCCACCAACATGCCAGGCGTTGTCCCGACCTTTGTCAGCTTGGGCGTCAGTTTTTTGCGGGCGACAGGGTTGACGTCGATGCCGGTGACGGCAAAGCCTGAGGCTTGCAGGTTGGTGGCCATGGCAGAGCCCATGATGCCCAGACCGATCACGCCGACAGAGATTCCAGTGACTTGTTTTTTCATGCTTTTCCTGTTGCAAGGGAGAACCCTGATAAGGGTCTTGTTGATCTATTGATAAACTAACTATACAAGAATTTTTGATTTCTCAAAGACTTTATAAAGGACGGACCAGCCCATGAAACTCGGAACATTCATGATGCCTTTGCATCCACCGTCCCGCATCCCCAGCGAAACGCTGCGTGAAGACCGCGAGGCCATCATCCTTGCCGATAGGCTCGGTTACACCGAGGCTTATGTTGGCGAACACGTCACTGATTTGGCGGAAAACGTCACGTCTTGCTTGATGTTCTTGAGCAGCTTGGCATTCGAAACCAAGCAGATCAAATTAGGTTCGGGCACCATCAACATGCCCAACGGCCACCCGGCGGCGATTGCTGCCAATGTGGCCATGCTCGACCATATGTTGCAAGGCCGTTTCATCATGGGCATCAGCCCCGGGGGTCTGGCCTCAGACGCTGAAGTCTTTGGTAACTTCGGCAAAGACCGGCTGGAAATGTTTGTTGAGTGCATTGACATGGTGCAGGCGATTTGGAGCGGCACGGCGCCCTACGATTTGACTGGCAAGTACTTCAACGTCAGCACCTCTAAAACCATGATCCCTGAGATCGGTCAAGGCATCATCCTCAAGCCATACCAGCAGCCATTCCCGCCCATCGTGGTGACGGCAGTCGCGCCTTTTTCCAAAGGCATCACCGCTGCAGCGGCCCGAGGCTGGGACCCAATTTCGGCTAATTTTTTGCTGCCTGAATGGGTCAAGAGCCACTGGCCGAGTTACGTCGAGGGTTGCAAGCAGGCAGGGCGTACGGCAGACGCCGCCAATTGGCGTGTGGCCAAAAGCATTTTTGTCACCGACAAAGACGATACAGTGGCCCGCCGTTATGGGCATTCGGCTGAAGGCCCGTACCACTTCTACTTCAAGCAACTGATCCGCAAG
>CANCCE010000255.1 GCA_947374505.1 Comamonadaceae bacterium
AGCGGTACTTTGTAATAGACAAATAAACTCAGCATGCGGGGCCTGCGGTGGACGCGGCGCTCTTGCCCATGCCGGCCCAGCGTTTGGTGAGATGGGTGTCAATGTCAAACAGGTCCAGGCAACGACCCACGGTGTGGTTGATCATGTCATCCAGTGACTCGGGTCTGGCGTACAAGGCCGGCACCGGCGGCATGATGATGGCGCCGTTTTCAGAGGCTTGCAGCAAGGCCCGCAGATGGCCGTTGTGCAGCGGTGTTTCGCGCACCATGAGTACCAACCGGCGCCGTTCCTTGAGCACCACATCAGCGGCACGCGTGAGCAGGCTGCTGGTCATGCCGTAGGCCACTTCAGACAAAGACCGGATCGAACAGGGTGCAATCACCATACCGATTGTTTTGTACGAACCCGAGGAGATGCTGGCGCCGATATTTTTGGCGTTGTGCACTTCGGTGGCCAGTGCTTCGACTTCCTTGACGCTCAAATCTGACTCGGTGGCCAGCGTCATTTTGGCGGAGTCGCTCATGACCAAATGGGTTTCAATGCCCGAGCCTTGCAAGACCTGCAAGATGCGAACCCCGTAGACAACGCCAGAGGCCCCGCTGATGCCGACGATCAAGCGTCGTGGCGGTGCGTTCGGTGTGAGTTCTTGGTGTGTCATGGGGACCTCAGATTTCGTCGGGTCGGAATTTGGACTCGGCTTTGACATCGTTGCGTTGCTGCTTTTCACTGATCAAACCGTTTTCAAGGTAGCGGCCGGTTGCAGCGCGCAATGCGGAGGCATCCCATTGGGGCAGCCAGTCGCCCAGCGAGTAACCAAACCACGGTGATTGCGGACGCAGTTTAGGCAGACCCAGCTCTTCCCAAATCACTTTGGAGCGCTCCATGTACTCTTGGGTGGGCAAGGCCAGTGGCGGCATGTCGCCCTTCATGGTGGCGTCCATCAGCAGTGTCGAGTCTTCTTCGCCCTCGGCCTCGCGCTTCGGGCCGTGGCCTTGGCCGCGGTGGTCCAGCGTGCGCACATCAATCACGGGGTTCATGCGGTAGGCCATGGCCCACAGCAAGGCGTCGGCGTTGTCGGGGTCGATGTCTTCGTTGACGGCGATGCAGATCTTGCCGCAGTCACCTTTGAAGAAGGCGGCGCCATACAGGGCGCGCCAAATCTCGGTCTTCGGGGTGTTCTTTTCGAAGGTGATGATGGTCACGCGCAGCAGGCCGGTGAGGGGCTCGTGCAGGGAGACCTTCTTAACGCCCCGAATGCCCAAAGAGGTTCGCAGGTGCGCCAAAAACAAAGGCTCGTAGGCCACGCGTTTGATGACGCTGGACTCGCTGGGTGCGACCTGGCTCAGGTACGACGGGATGACCGGCTTCAGACGGTGCGTGATGGCCGTGACCTTCATCGGCAGGTTGAATTCTTCCAGCGCCACATGACCGTGTGACTCGCCGAACGGCGCTTCAGGCTCCAAGAACTCCAGGTCAATCAAACCTTCAATGACGATTTCGGCTTGCGCCGGCACGCGCAGATCTAGGCTGTGTGCCTTGGTGACCTCGATCGCCACGCCCGCCAGTCCGCCGGCGACGTCGAATTCATCCATGCCAATGGGTAGCTTTTGCGGCCCCATGAAAGCCACATATGGCGGGCAGCCGAGCACGATGACACAAGGCATGGTTTTGTGGCCGGCTTTTTTCCAAGCCTGGTAGTGCAAGTAGCCGCCAGCGCCGCCGACGCGGGTGGCCATCCGCACGACGAGTCGGTCGGGTGCTTTGAGGGCGCAGCGATACGTCCCCATGTTTTGAACACCTGTTTCTGGGTCAACAGTGATGACGTTGGTGGCAGTCAAGGTGGGTGCGCTGTCAAACCCGGGTGTTGACACCGGGATGGGCAACATATCGAGGCCACGGCCCTCACCCAGCAAATCAGCGCCTTCGATGATGACTTCCTGACATTCCGCGTTGTTCACCATGCGTGGGGCAATCGGATGGGAAATGGCGCGGTCCCAGCGAGATTGAATTTCTTCAACGGAAGAGCCCATGCCGACGCTGTAAATCTCCCGATTCGCAGCCAACGCGCCGACCACCACTTGGAAGGGATATTTGCGGCCCTGTGCATTGACGATGTTGGTGAACAAAAAAGCTTTGCGCTCGGCTTCGTCCATGCCACCGACAAACTGCCAGCGAACCAAGGGATGCAGTTCCGAGTCTTTGTCGATCGGGCGGTCGATGACTTGCAGCAGTCCGCGGCGTTTCAGTTCAGCCAAATGGTCGTGTAAGTCCGGGTAGCCTGTTTTATTTTTGCTCATGATGACGGGTGAAATGAAATGAAGGTTGATGATGCCTTTTATCCGTCTGGATTGCACCTGTCGCTGTCCGAAAAAAACTCACAAGTCTGCCCAAGTGTTCAAGCCATGGATCGAGCCAGTTGGTCAATCGAGTGCTCCGTGTCCTGGCCTTCCTTCAATAGCCACTCACGGAAATTTTCAATCACCGGGCTGGGGTTGAGGCTGGTCGCGCTGTTGGCAAAGTACTGTCTTTGGCGCGCTAACGTGATGCCGAACGGGGCACACAGACGGTCGGAAATGATGTCGTCAGCCACCAAAAACAAGGGCACCAGCACAACACCCAGACCCTCAGCGGCCGCCTGCAGGGCAAAGTACATTTGCTCAAACTGCAAGGTGTTGGCGGGCGCCGGCTGGGGGGTCTCAACCAGACGCCACCAGTCGTCCCAGGAGACGGGTTCGGTGTTGTAGCTGATGAGGGTGTGCTGGCTCAAGTCTGCCGGGCTTTTGAGGCGACCGCCTTCGACCAGGTCGGGATGACAGATTGGCACGATGGTCTCCGTCATGAACGGTACCGAGACGACGCCCGGTAGCGGCTGGTGCGCTCCGCGGATGGCGATGTCGTAACCGCTTTCTTCAAAATTGACGGGATCGGTGGAGGTGGTGAGCTTGACTTCGACGCCGGTGTGCTTGCGCTGATAAGCAGAAATACGCGGAATCAGCCAGCGCATGGTGAACGTCGGCGGTGCGTTGATGCGTAAGCTGGTGGACTCCGACTTATCCAGCAATTGCATCGACGTGACCGAGATGCGGTCGAGTGCTGGCGTGACCGCCGCCAGGTAAGTCCGGCCGGCTTCGGTCAGGGACACTTGCGACTGCCCGCGGTTGAACAAGGACGTGCTGAGCCACGACTCCAGCACTGCGACCTGCTTGCTGATCGCGCCATGCGTGACGAACAGCTCCTTGGCGGCCTTGGTGAAGCTGGCGTGGCGGGCGGCAGCCTCAAAGGCCCGAACCGAATTCAAGGGTGGCAGTTTTCTCATGGGGCGTGTGGGTCGGGCTGTCGGCAGGGCTGTTTCAGGGGTGTGAGAATTTCTCTTGCGGCGTGAATAATATTGGATTGCAAGCGGGAGCGCAAGACCTGAAAATTTGCACCTTTGAATGAGAAAACCTGCGTGAAAAATAGTTCAGGTTCAGCCAGAAAGGTCTCTCGATGAAAGCTGCTCCCTTTGATTACAAGCGAGCCGACAGTCTGGCAGAAGCGCTCGACTTGATTGCAGAATACGGTGGCGAAGCCAAACTCATTGCTGGTGGCCAGAGCTTGGTGCCGATGATGGCCATGCGCTTGGCCCGTCCGGCGGTGTTGGTCGACATCAATCGGTTGGCGTCCCTCAAGACTGTGACCACTGAGTCCAGCCATGTCCACATGGGCGCGTGCGTGCGTCAGCGTGATGTTGAACACAGTGCGGCGTTGTGTGCCAGTTTGCCCTTGGTGCAACAGGCCTTGCACTGGGTTGGACACCAGCAAACGCG
>CANCCE010000256.1 GCA_947374505.1 Comamonadaceae bacterium
CGACCGTGTTCTGCCATCGCCGTCGCTGGTGCCAGCGACGGTAGTGCAAAAACCGCATTGGTTTGCGTGCGCATGACGAACCAAGCGGCGCTCGCCACCACCGCAGTCTTGGCAATGGCTTTGAGCAGTTCGGTGAGGGAGTTGAGCGACAGCATGTTGCCCAAGCCGCGCATCGGGTTCAATTTGCCAAAATCCGGTGCCAGTGACTTGCCACTGAAGACCAAGCCGCCGATCAGCAGCGGTGAGCCAATGGCCGCCAAAATTATCAACAAGCCCAAGGGTGAAAAAACCAGCAACAAGTCGGTCAACTGTCGACCCCAGTGCGCAGCAAACTGGCTCGGGTCCAGCACTGTTGCCAGCTCAAACTTCAAGCCCGCCACGAGCATTAACTTGAGCTGTTGAACCATGGCCTCGCCGGTGAGCCAAAAGCACAAGGTTGCCGTCATCAAGACTGCAAACGTCGCCAGCTCGCGCGAGCGCGGCACGTCGCCGTCCTCACGCGCCTTCTCCAGTTGCCTGGGGGAGGCTTGTTCCGTTTTTTCAAGATCGCTGTCGTCTGCCAAAAATTACTCCTGAGCCGCGGGCCATTTCAGTGGCCCAGTGTTGGCTCTGACGTCATAATTATTGGCGTTAATGCGGCGTCGGAATCAGGGATTAGCTGTGAAAAGCAGCCCCTGTTTTGGCTTTGAATCGGTTTCTCGTCAAGCCATGGCGGCTAACAGCTCGTGCGGTTTAGAGACTCAGCTCAGCCGGGACTTTGCTCTCTAACGTCAGGTTGTTTTTGATGGCGTACGAAATCAACTCGGAGTTGTTGCGCAAGCCAATCTTCACCAACGCGCGTTGCCGGTACATGCTGACGGTCTTGACGGAGATGTTCATTTTTTCAGCGATCTCGGCTGTTTTCAAACCCGCAGCGATCGACTGAAAAGTTTGAAATTCACGCTCCGACAAACTCATGTGCGGCGGGCTTTGATCAGCATCGACCAGCCAATTGGCCAAAAATTGAGAGGTCGTCGGGCTGATGTATTTTTGCCCTTGTTGAACCACCCGGATGGCCGCGATCAAGTCTGTTGCGGCTTGCTCTTTGCTGACAAAACCCCAAGCGCCAGATTTAAGCGCTCTGACAGCGTAATTGCTTTCTTCAAGCGCTGAAAAAACCAAGATGCGGATGTCTGGGTAGCTCTTGCTTATTTTTTTGATCAGATCGATGCCATTGCGATCGTCCAGCGACAAGTCCAGCAAGATCAAGTTTGGCGCGAGCGTGCGGCACAAGTCTGGCAGTTCCTTGCCGTCACGGCTTTCGCCGACGACCTGCAGATCAGCTTGTGATGACAACAAGAGACGGACACCGTGACGCACGATGGCGTGGTCGTCAACGATGATGATTTTGTAAGAGGCTGTCAAAGGTGGGGAAGTATCAAATGCTATGAGTGGATTGAACCGACTTTAAATGTTCAGTTCGGCAAGTCAAATTCCGTGGTTTTTTAAAAAAAAGATATAGCCGAAATAATGTTTTAAATATTTTAAACGATTGCGCGAAAATTGCTGGCTTGACCGTTCTGGCCGCTGGGGCCGTACAAGCCGGTGTCACCTTGTCCGCGCAAGGCCGACAAACCCGCTTGCGTTCTGCTTGAGAGCCGTTGGATCAACAGGCCGTTGCTGCGATTGATCTCCTGCGCCGCAGCTTGCAAGGTCTTGGCCAATGCGCGGTCATCTTGGCTTGATTTGTTGGGCTGAGCCTTCAGCCAGGCCATCAGGCCGTCCTGATTCAGCGGCAGACCCTCTTGTTGGAGTTGACGCAGCAATTGCTGCTGGCCACTCAAAAAAAGGTTGACCACTTGATTTTTCTCCAGCGTGACTTGTTCCAGCGCATCAATGTCGTTGTTGACCAAGGCCTGCTCTTCACTCTGCAGGGCCAGCAACAGACGCTGCAACAGCGGCAATTGCTGTTCAACGAAGTCCTGCAGCGCGCTGTTATTTTTGGCCATCTTGCGGGTTAGCGCGGATCAGTTCTTGGACGCTGGCGAGCAAGCCGTCGGCCACATTCTCAGCGTTGACTTGAAAGCGGCCTTCAGCGATGGCGGTCCGAATATCTTGCACTTTCTTGGCGTCGAAGGTGCTGCTGCTCTGAACGTTGAGGTGGCCGTCCAGCGCCTGCATCTGGGGCGACAGTTGGACCTGCGAGGCCATGGTCTTGGGGGCAGCGTCCGTTTCAGCCGGCTTGCGCGTTGAAGCGGCAGTGCTGCTGAGAAGGGTGCTGACAGGTGTTCCGATGGGGCGATCAATTTTCACGATAAGTCCTGTGGAGAGGAAGAGCAAAAAGCCTTGCTTGTCTGGTTAACGGCAGCTGAATGCCGAACTTGAGCCTTAAATAAAGACTCATCGGGAGAGCTCGACCGCGCCCTCTGGCAAGGCCTGCCCGCTCAGCATTTTCCCTGACGTTGTGCGGACCTGAACCGCTTGTCCGGCCACCGCATTGCCAATCGCTTGCGCTTCTGAGCTGATGCGAAATGACGGGCCTTGGCTGTAGACGGTGACGGTTTGCCCGCCTTTGATGACCCAGCTGGTTTTGGTGTGACTGTGTTGCAGCGTGGTGCCCGCAGCCAGTGCTGTGGCCAGCGTGCGGCCCACAAATGGCGCTGACTCAGGGTTCAAACCCGCAGTGAGGATTTTTTGGAACACCTTGGCCGCCGTCAGGTCTTCCGAACTGATGAGGTGTCCGGCGGGCAAGTCGGTCTTCAATTTGTAAACCGTTCGCGCTTCGGTGATGTTGCTGCTGCCGTAGATGACCCATGCCGAGGGCTTGGGACAGCGCAAACCCAGCCTGACGAAGCCGCGCAGAACAGATAACTGCCCCGGAATAAAAAATTCCGGCTTTTGGCAGGGCGCTGCGTCGCTGCTGTCAAAGCCCTCAATGCTCAACTGAAGATCCTGGCTGGGGCCAATGTTGGAGCGCACAAACTCAGCAGCCTGCACTTTTCGGGGCGTTGCTTGGGACGCTGTTTCTGGCGTCGCGGCGTGGACCCACCCGAAGCAGGCAAGCCAAGGCAAGAGTTTGATGAAGTGCTTCATAAGGCAGCCCATTGTAATTTTCAGCAGCGATTTTGAAACCGCTCTAAAGGGCCAAGCTGACCGTCTTATTCGGCTCTGCTCTGTCCTTCAAAAGCCATGTATTTCTCTACCATAAAGCCTCATTTTGAATGTCCTGAAGGATGTCTCAAATACTGTTTTTAGACCATTAACCGGGAGAGCTTCATGGCGGGACGACTGGATGACGCGCTGGGCTTTCACGAGGCTTCGTTGAGGCTGCGGGCTCAGCGGCAGCAAGTGCTGGCGTCCAACCTGGCCAATGCGGACACGCCCAACTACAAAGCCCGTGATATCGATTTTAAAAAAGCGCTGGCGTCGGCGCTCAGCGCCTCGTCGGGCACGGATGGCATGAAGCAGACCCATTCGGGGCATCTGCCGGGCAACCCGGCCTTGTTGATGCCTGAGGCCAAATCACGCGTGGCCACGCAAAACAGCCTCGACGGTAACACCGTCGACATGGATGTCGAGCGCGCTGCATTCGCTGAAAACGCGCTGCAGTACGAGGTCAGCGTGTCGCTCGCGCATGACCAGATCAAAGGCCTGATGGCTGTGCTGCAAGGTTAAGCACTATGTCCTTACTCAACGTCTTCAATGTGGCTGGTTCGGCCATGGCGGCCCAAAGCAAACGACTCAATGTCGTCGCCAGCAATATTGCCAATGCCGAAAGCACCACCGGCCCGGACGGCCAGCCCTACCGCGCCAAACAG
>CANCCE010000257.1 GCA_947374505.1 Comamonadaceae bacterium
ATGGCGAACAGCACGTTTGCGAAGCCCACCGTCTTGTTGTAGGACATGTCGGTATGCCAGTCCTGACCCGCATCAGCAATACCGATGGACCGCCCGTCGCGGACGATGTTGGACAAGATGCTGACCTCAGGGAAGTCGGGCTCATGGTAGTGGGATAAGCCGGTTTGCAATCCTCCAAAATTAGCCGAAAAATCACGCAGCGCTCGCGCGTCCAGCGACTGCTCCGGAAACCGCAAGACACCATGGGCTCCGAGGGCTTCAATAATGCCGGTAAACGCTTCAGGCGTCAGCTGCTTCGAAAGATTTATGCCTGTTACGGTGGCGCCCAGCACCAGCCCTGTGGATTCGATTCTCATTGCGATGTCCTATTTCGTGACCAGATGATGAACTCTCTGCTTTCATACTAGGCGCTGGCATCGACATTGACAAGACGTTGTCCCCGAAAATGAACTTTCCATTTTGGAAACAACAGCACGACGACATGGGTGAATGAAGCTGTCCATGGAAAGCCGATCCGCATAGGCGTTCTTGTTGCTGTCGGCTAGCCGGGACAAGTATCAAGCTCGAATAGCGCCAACGGGGTGGCTCACAAATCTGCTTTGGCTCCAGAGGCTTTGACAACTTTAGCCCATTTGATCACCTGCTCATTCAAGTAACGCGTCGCTTGCGCTGGCGTGTTGCCCACAGGGATAGCCCCCAATTCTGTCAACTGAGTTTTGATACCCGGGTCACGCATAACTTCTGCAATTTTTGCGCTCAAAGTTTGCACAATGATGGCGGGCGTGTCTTTAGCAACGGCAAAAGCAAAGAACGACGAAGATTCAGCGCCAGAGAAACCTGCTTCGGCCATTGTTGGCACATCGGGTAACTGGCTTAACCGAGCCTCTGATGTGACCGCCAAAGCTCGCAGCTTTCCACTGCGGATGTGGTTCAACACATTGGGTAAATTATCGAACATGACTTGGATCTGTCCACCCAATAAATCCACTACTGCTGGCGCCGCACCTTTATAAGGTACATGCAGCATCGTTGTACCGGTTTGAATGTTGAACAATTCACCCGACAAATGGAAAGGCGTACCGGTCCCAGGAGAACCGTAGGCAACAGCCATCGGGTTGGCCTTAGAGTAAGCCACCAGTTCTTTAATTGTTCGCACCGGTATCGCGGCATTCACGACCAATACCGTCGGAGACTCCGCAATGATAGAAACTGCCTGAAAATCTTTGACTGGGTCGTAAGGTAATTTTGGAAACAAACTGGGATGAATGCCCAGCGTGCTGGTATTCCCAAACAGCACGTTGTAGCCATCAGCAGGCTCCTTCGCCACAAAGGCGGTGCCGATTGTGCCGTTGCCTCCGGCCTTGTTGTCAACGATGAAATTCTGCTTAAAAGCAATACTCAATCGCTGCGCGATGGCACGAGCCACGATGTCGTTCGTCGCCCCTGCTGAATAAGGAACAACAATTCGCACGGGCCGATCAGGATAGGGCTGTGCCCACAATAATCCGGGCGCAAGCAAAGGAAGAACGCATAACAATTTTTTTATAAATAAGCTCATGTCTCACCTCAAATTTGAATTGACCACTGTTAAAAAGAGAAACCGGATTTTGTTCTATCCCACCCTAAAAATTGCATCAATGGTGCATCGGACATTCGAAGCATGATGGTGTCTTTGGACGCTTTGTGAACGTGCGCATGCCAATGCGGCATCGCGATCATGTCACCTGCCGACCATTCAAACTGCTGTCCATTTACGTCTGTGACGCCTTCCCCCTGAAGAATCACTAAGATTTGATTCGGCGTTGAAGGCGGTAATTTCCACACGGTGGATGCCGTCAATTGAATCACCGTGCGGTCAAAAGTCGTCAAGGTTGCAGGACCCAAGGTCAGTGTTCGGACACCTGAAGATACTTCCGGTGCTGCCTGCAATGGTCTCAAATAGTCCTGAAAGGCGAAGCGCATTGGTGAGTCTGCACTGACTTCCATGGTGCCTTGACTTGTGTCGGGGTTGACTTCAAAAAACATGGGGCCCAAATATTGCACCAAGGGAACATCGAGGATGTCAATCCAGTAGGCTTCATCTTCGCTTTGGTTATCGTGCCCGTGATAGCAACCGCTAGGGGTCAGCAAGACATCACCAGGAAGCATCGGGACTCTGTGTCCATCCACGATGGTGAAGGCCTTGGGCCCGCCTTCCAAGATGATGCGCATCGCGTTGGGTGTATGCCGGTGACTACGCGCTCTTTCGCCAGCTTTTACCATTTGATAAGCCCCCACCAACGAGGCCACCGTGGCGTAATCGTTGCCGGGAATCGGATTCGCCATGATGAGGTTGCGTCGCTCGGCTTTGTCTGTGCCGACCAAACGACCTGCCGCATGCAGAGCTGGTCGTGCGTCTGCAAACTTCCAGTGCGCAGGGACAAAGTGCTGTTTAGGCTCGGGATACAGTGAAGGGATCGGCTTGGCCCAACCATTTTTCATCTGGACTTGATCAAGCAGGACATGCAGCGCCTCAAGACTGGGCGCTGCATCGAAGTTGATGCGGCTGTGATCCGTCATGACAAAGTCATTCGTTACTGAACGACCAGCGTCATCTCACCGACATGTTCAATCTCAATCCGCACCCGGTCACCGCGTTGAACTGGCCCCACCCCTGCTGGCGTGCCGGCAGCGATGATGTCGCCCGGGTAGAGTGTTGCCACTTTAGAGCACAACTCAATCATGCCGGGGATGTCGACAATCAAGTCCTTGGTGTTGGCGTCTTGGCGTAACTCATCATTCACCCACAGTCGGGTCTGCAAATTAGCCGGATCTGGAATTTCATCGGACGTTGTGATCCAAGGGCCGAACGGGCAAAAGGTGTCATGGGATTTACGCATGACGCGCTCTTCTTTACCGCGAACCACCATATCGATCAGACACGCGTAACCGAACACATGCTTGTAGGCATCTTCCCGTGAAATATTGCGTCCACCTTTGCCGATCACGATGCCTAATTCACACTCGTGGTGAATCTCGCGACCTGGTAAGTCAGGCAATACGATTGCATCATTGGGCCCCGACAAGGACGAGTTGGCTTTCAGAAAAAAACCATTCAGATCCGCACGGTTAACCGATTTCATTTCAACGCCGTGGGCCAGATAATTGACCGGGAAAGCGAGCAGCTTATTCGGCCAAGAAATGGGGACGTCCAGATGCACGGCCGCCAATTCAATTTTTTTCGTCAACGGATTCGTCAATATGGCCGGCATGGTTTTGTCGACATTGGCAATGAATTGCACCATTTGTACCGGTGGCCAAGACTGCGTATCAATATGCAATGCATCGGTTAAGTCATAGGACTGCCCGTCTACCGAAACCCCAATGCGACCACCATTAAATTGAAAAACTTTCATTTTCTTGCTTTCAAAGAATCAAACTGGAACAAACAAAGATTCAACCGGCAAGACCTCTTTCAGAATGCCCTGCTCCACCATGTATTGCATCATGGTCTCTAAATTAATTCGATTTTCTACGACGCCATAAGGCCAAGGATCGGCACCAAAAACCTCATCTATTTCGTCCAAGTCATCCCCCAGCCAGGGCAACATGTAACGCAAAGCCGCCAGGTTACGCATACGCTTGAGGGCAATGGCTTTAGACTCGCAAAATGCTTTGTACAAGGACGGCCCGATCTCGGGATTTTTTTCATACGTCTCGCGCTTCATCGCCAGCAAGTGCATGATCGGAAAAATTCCTGTGCGCTTGTAGTAGTCCTTTTC